>JAPLLF010001034.1 GCA_026387715.1 Pseudomonadota bacterium | reverse complement strand
AAACCGACGAAGCCGCCGGCGGTCGCCACCGGCGCGAGCGCCCCGAGCGGGCCGCTCGCGCCGGGCTGGCAGAACCGGCGCGCCGGATCGCCGTCGAGCGACGCGGCACCGAACAGCCCGCGCAGCAGCGCCGGGTCGAGGGTCGTCGCGTGCTCGAGCGCGACCTCGCGCGCCTCGGCGAGGCCCGCGCGCCACCCGAGCACGACGCCGAGCCCCAGCAGCGCCCCGCGATCGGCGCAGCCCGAGGCCGCGGACGCGAGCGTCTCGAACCAGCCCTGCGCGACCTCGGGGCCACGCTCGCGCCGCACGTGCAGGTAGCCGTTGCCGAGCGCCCGGAGCACGACGCCCGGCGCCCGCTCCACGTGCGCGCGCAAGCCGGGCATGCGCGCGCGCAGGATCTGCTCGAACGCCGTCGGCGCGGCCTCGCCCACCAGCCCCACGCGCAGGCCGACGAGGCCCAGGTCGAACAGCGCGAACAGCACCGCCGCGGCCGGCTCGCCATCCCACCCGTCGAGGATCGGGACCACGGTCCGGCCGAGGTAGCCGAGCATCTGCGCCGGCGACCGATCTCCCGCGCCCCGCGCGAAGCGCGCGTTGAGCTCGTCCCGACGGGCCTCGAGCATGGCGGCCGCGCGCGCGGTCATCCGGGCGTGCCGCGAGCCCGCAGCCACGTGCGGTAGTTGGTGTAGCGCTGGTGCAGGTACTTCAGCGCGAGCACGTCGTCGAACAGGTGCCCGTAGATCTTGCCACCCTGCTCGATCTCGAGCAGCTGGCGCTCGAGCGCCGCGAGCCGGAGATCGACGGTCGGCTCGTCGAGCCCTTCGAGCCCGCGGTCGAACGTCTCGAGGGCCTCGCGCACCGGGTCGGCCTTGTCGCGCCCGAGGCGGTCGTACTCCTGGCAGGCGCGGTCGAACAGCACGCGGATCCAGCCGACGAGATCCGAGCGATACGGCGCGTTCTCCGGCACGTCGAAGAACGCCGCGTCGCGGAACTGCACGAGCTTGTCGTGGAGCACGAACGGCAGGATCTGGCGCACGTCGTCGAACCCGACCTCCTGGTTGCCGCGGAACCACGCGAGCGCCTTGGCGAACACCAGGCACGTGGTGAGCGCGCGCACCGACAGGCCGTTCTTCGTCTGCGCCCCGAGGTCGTCGGCGCTGACCTTGAAGGTCTCGAACGGCACGGCCGCGACCTTCACGGTGTCCTTGGTCTGGTACTCGATCGTGCGGCCGGCCTGCTCGAAGAACTCGAACTCGGACGCGAAGAACTCGATGCGCCGGAGCAGCGCTGGCGGCAGGTGCACCGCGCGCACCTCCCGCTCCATGCGATCGAGCTCGGCCTGGGTGAACACGATCTCGGGCGGCACCAGATCCTCGGGCTTCTGCCCGGACTCGACGCGCTCGAGCAGCTCGCCGAGGAAGCGCGTGTTGAAGTGCAGCGCCTTGACCACGACGTCGATGCGGTCGCGCAGCGCCTCGATCACCTGGTACGTGCCGCCGCCGGCGTCGTCGTTGGCCGTGAGGTACCACGCGGCCGGCGGGCACTCGTAGACCTGATCATAGAGCTCGGCGTAGTCGTCGGCCATCACGGTCAGCAGCGCCGACTGCGTGCGCGTCGGGATGCGGTTGTACTCGTCGATGATCTTCACGCGCATGCCGAGCCACTTGCGCCACGCGATCTTGATCTCCTCCATTGACGCCGCGCTGACCAGGCTCGACGGCAGCGGGTTGCCGAGCAGATCCGCGATCGTCATCTGCGGCTGCCCGTGCTGGATCCCCTGCTTCATCTCGCGCGGGGTGTAGCCGGCGAGCAGCCCCAGCAAGGTCGCGATGACCGTCTTGCCGCGCCCGGGGCCGCCGACGAGCAGGCAGCGGCGACGCACGGCGAGGTTGAGCAGCGGCAGGAGCACGTAGCTCGAGTAGCTCTGCGCCGTCGGCAGCACCAGGCGGGTCTTCTGCTCGCCGAGCGTGAACGACGCGGGCGGCGCGTCGACGAACTCGAGGTCGTAGAACGGGCTGATGATCGCGTGGTTGACGATCCAGAAGTACGCCTGGCGCAGCTTCTCGTCGGGCGGCACGCCCTCCGGCGGCCGCGGATCGACGTCGCCGAGCGGCCCGCGATAGAGGTCGGCGACGTCGAAGCGCGCCGGTGCGCCGGTCGGCCGCGGGTTCGTCGGGGCCTGGCTCACCTGGGCGCGCCGGTTCTTCATCGTGATGGCAGGGTACCCGGTACGGGGCGGTCCGGGGCGCGCCAGATCAGCCAGCGACCGGCTGGCGGGCGCGCCTGGACGCGTAGAGGCGCTTGAGGAAGTCGTAGAGGACCATCTCCTGGGCGCGCTGCGAGGCGTGCAACATGCGGTTCGCGTGCATGTGCGCGAGGCTCCACGCGAACTCCGCGAGCCGGGGCGCGAGCTCACCAGCCGCGTCGCGCCGACGCAACTCGACGCCGAGGTCCTGGAGGGCAGCGTCACGCGCGGCGAGGATCGCGAGGCCGGGCTCGAGATCGTGGTCCGCGTCGCGACCGGAATCGCGATCGAACATGACGTCGAGGTCGGCCCGCTCGCGCACGAACCGCGCGCCGATCTGCGCCCACAGGGGAGTGCCGGCGTTCATCTCGCGCCCGAGCATGTCGCGCCCGTCGCTGACGATCTTCACGCGCTGCGTCGGGGTCAGGCCGAGCGTATCGAACATCGCGTCGATGCCGCTCACCGCGAGCTGCCAGCGCGCGATCTCGCCGGCCTCGCCTTCGAGGAGCTCGACGATCGCCAGCACGGCCTCGCTGTCGCGCCAGAAGATCTGCTCGACGAGCTCCATCCCCCGATCACCACCGTAGCGTTCGAGCTCGCGGACGTAGCTGTCCAGCTGCAGGTTGGAGATCACCCCCGCCTCGGCGAGCGGCGCCAGCGACCGCTCGAGCGCCGGGAGCACCCGACCGAGCAGCGCCGCGGGGTCACCCGCGAACCGGACGCGCACGTGGTGTTCGGGGTCGCGGTAGCGCAGGAAGAACCACTGGCGCACGTCGCCCGCGGCGATCGCCTCGCGCACGACGGGTGCGATCACCTCGGTCAGGACGCGATCCGCCGTCGTGCTCCCGCAATAGATCTTCGCGTACAGCCACTCCGAGCCGGGACGGAAGGTGCGGCGGAGCTTCGGTTGGGAAGCGCGTGGCCTGGGTTTCGGCGCCGAGGCCGGCGTCGCCGCGCGCACGTACGTGAGGAGGATCTCGTTCGCGTAGCCACCCTCGGGCCCCTGCACGACGAGCTGGTCGGGTAGCGGGAACAGCTCGATCAAGACCACCTCCTCCTGGTTCGAGATCTCGTCGGCAAACGCGGCGGCCAGCAGCGGGTTGTCGAGATCGACCGGCAGCTCGTGGTCGGACTCCGCGAGCACGAACATGCGCGGGAGGCTTCGGGCGGTGCGCAGCGCCGCGACCGCCGCGAGGACGTCGTCCTGGCGCGCCGGATCCTTGTTCGCCGCGCGGACCGCGGCGGTGATCGCCGTGAGCTCCCTGCGATCGAGTCGCCAGCGCGCGCGCTCGACGATGACCTCGCCGATGCGCACCCGCGGCAAGAACGGCGCGCTCGCGAGCGCCCCCCACGACCAGCTCACCCCCATCGCGCCTTGCCCGGAGAGCGCACACAGGAACCGGTAGACCCCGAGGCTGCGCAACCGGAAATTGTGGGCGGTCGTCAGGCGGGGCACGACCTCCACGCCGAGCCGGCGCGACGTCAAGACCACGCGATCGTCACGCAGCGACACCAGGAGGTCATCGATCGTCAGCTGGACCTCACGCGGCGCCCCGGAGACGCCGAGGTAGACGATCTCGTGACCGCGGAGCACCGGACGGCAGATGATGTTGCCGATCCGACCTTCGTTGAGATGGACGATCTCGGCGTACACGGTGTCGGGCGCCAGCGCCTCTTCGGCGGCGTGATGCGCGCGGACGATCTCGGCGATCTCGGGCGAAGCGTGGCAGAAGCGCCCGAGCGCCTTGGCCCCCGAGGGGCCGCTCGCGTGCTCGAACAGGATCGTGGGGCTGGCGTCGGGCGTCGCCGCCGAGATCCGGATCATCGCCGACAGCGCGTCCGGCAGCGGGGGCTGGGTCGCGAGCTCGAGGGTCACGAGCTCGTCGTGCGCGAGCACGATCTCCTGAGCGCCCTCCACGAGCGCGGTCGCGAGCCGACGGAGCATGTGGCGCTCGAGCTTCATCCACCGCACGGTGGCGTCGCTCGCACGCGCCGGGAACCCGAGCCAGGCGAGCAGCGGCGCGCCCTCCGCGCCAGGCGCCCGGGACGCCTCGAAGCCGAGCCCGGCCTCCTCGTCGAGCGCCAGCGCGAGCGGGACCTCCTGGTCCTCGTAGCGCGCGCGGAAGCCGCGCTTGAACTCGTCGAACGTCGGGTCGTGGCGCGGGATGATCAGCGCGAGCTGGGAGATCACCCGTGCGACGTCGGTCGCGACCCGCCGTGCCAGGGTCGCGGCGGCCGGCTTGACCATGTCGATCTGGAACAGGCGCGCGAGGTCGACCTTCGCGGTGAGCGGCTCGAGGTCCGCCGCGATCGCCGTGTAGCGCTCCGGCGCATGCCCGAGGCCCTCGACATCGAGCGCGGCGAGCTGCGCGCGGGTCCGATCGAGGATCGCCCAGGGTTCGGCGAGACCAGCCGCGCGGAGCTGCGCGAGCAGCCCGTCGAGCGGCTCGGGGCCGGTGACGAACACGCCGAGCTCGGGCACCACCAGCTGCGCGTCGATCAGCTCGTCGACGTACGCGCCTGCCTCGTCCGCGTCGACCTCGGCACCGAGGGAGGCCACGAGCTGGGCGCGGGTCGCGCCCGTCGGGGCGCTGGCGGCGACCGCGAGCACCCCGTCAAGGTAGCTGGTCAGCTCGACCGAGATCAGGCTGTAGCGACGCACCTTGCCGGAGGCGTGCGCGGCCGCGTAGCGGAGCCAGCCCGCGGTGCGATAGCTCGACGTGTTCGGTCGATAGCGGAGCTTCGCGCGCGCGTCGGGCGTGCGCGCCAGCGCGTCGGTGAGCACGAACAGATAGTCGTTGTCGAGCCGCGTCCGGCGCTGGTAGGAGGTGCGCGCCGCGAGCGCGAGCGACGTGGTTCGGTCGATTTGCCCCGCCGACACGGCCGAGAACAGCCCGAATGGGGTCGAACGCCCCATCATGCGCGCCAGGTACTTCACGAGCGAGCGCTCCACGCGCTGGCCGGCCGCCGAGGTCGGCGCGTCCCGCCAGCCATCGATCGCCGCGTGGAGGCTCGGCGACGCGACGAACAGCGCCTCGCGGACCTCCGGCAGCGCGAGCAGCCGGGTGACGTAGGCGCGCGCGCCGTCGACGCCCCCGGCGGCCCACGCCGCGAACGTCATCGGCAACGCGGGCGTGCGCAAGACGAAGCCGTCGCCGACGAGGAGCGAGGGAGCACGCGTGACCGGCATACCCGCACGACTGTATCCGCGAACCGCGCGGCACACCCGCCTTGCGTGAGCCCGCGCGCTCGACCTACATTGCTGACGCGATGGTCGACTCCGTGAGTGGAACGACGCCGCTGGAGGTCCCGCTCTCGGAGCGGACGGTCCTGACGACCCAGACCGACGACAGCCCGCCGACGCAGGGGATCGAGCGCCGCCACCTGCTCGTGTTCTTCGGCGCCGGAGCCAGGTGATGGTCTCGCTCAACTGCGCGGCGATCCAGGACACCCTGGTCGAGAGCGAGCTGTTCGGTCACGAGAAGGGCGCGTTCTCGGGCGCCGTCGCGGCGAAGGCGGGCTTGCTCGAAGCGGCCTCGGGTTCGACGCTGTTCCTCGACGAGGTCGGCGAGCTCGCCCCGATGACCCAGGCCAAGCTCCTGCGCGTGCTCGAGACCCAGCGGGTGACCCGCGTCGGGGACGTCCGCGAGCGCCCGGTCGACGTCCGCGTGGTCGCGGCCACGCACCGCGATCTCGAGGCCGACATCGTCGCCGGGCGGTTTCGGCAGGATCTCTACTTCCGGCTGTCAGGCGCGACCTTGCACCTGCCACCGCTGCGCCAGCGCACGCGCGAGCTCCCGCTCCTGGCCGCGGCGTTCCTCGACGACGCGTGCCGCCGCAACGGCCGCAACATGATGACGATCTCGGCGGCGGCGATGACCGCGCTCGCGGCCTACGGCTGGCCTGGCAACGTGCGCGAGCTCAAGAACCTGATGCAGTACATCGCGGCCGCGCACGTCGAGGCGGTCGTGACCGCCGACCACGTCGCCGCGCGGCTCGATCGCGGCGCGCGGCCCGCGCGCGAGGTCCCGCGCGTGCCGGTCGAGCCGATGGCCTTTCGCCCGCTCGCCGACGAGCTGCGCGAGCTCGAGATCAAGCGGATCGCCGAGGCGCTCGAGGCCACCGGGGGCAACCAGACGCGCGCGGCGGGGCTGCTCGCGATGCCGGTGCGGACCTTCTTCGAGAAGGCCAAGCAACACGGGCTCACGCCGAAGAAGAAGCGCGAGCCCGACGAGCCGTAGGTCAGGCCTCGACGAGCGGAAACCGCGGCGTCCCGGGCGTGATCAGATCCACCGCGAGGCAGACCAGCCCCGGCAGGCCGCGAAACACACCGTGATCGGCGACCTGCGACAGGCCGCGCGTACACAACGTGAGCGCGGTCGAGTGCCAGTCCTCGCTGGCATCGATGCGCGCCAGCGCGAGCAGCGCGTAGGCATGTCCACCTGCGCCACAACACAGGCTCCCGCTGGTGGATGGAAGGGTGGCGAGGGTGTGCACGGCCTCGCGCGCACGATCGCGCCACGCCGGATCTCCTGTGAGCTCGTACGCCTTCACCCACAGCATCACGAAGCCTGGAAGTCCGTTGCACCACGAGCCGGCCAGCGTGGGCACCCGCGCGATGATCTCGGCGTCGGTCGGAGAGACGAGCTGCGCGACGAGGTTTGCCGGTGGAGGCGTCCTCGTGTGCTCGAACCACGTCAGCAGCGCGTGCTGGACCCCGACCTGTCCGTGCGCAAATCCATTGACTGGCATCGCGGGGGCGTCGAGCAGCCGGCCTGCGAGCGTGTCCGCGACCTCCCGCATCTCCGGTGCGTCGGTCCAGCGGGCGACGTGGAGCGCGGCGGTCAGCCCCCCTGCTTGACCCGCCATGAACTCGGAGGGCGTGGTCGCCTTTCGGCGGAGACTCGCGGCCAGCTTGGTGAGGCCCGATCGGGTCGGCTTGGCTCGCTCGTGATCGAGGAGCGTTTCGACCACGTGCAACCCGGGTCGACCGAACGGCACCGAAGCGGTGATCGGGATCCGGTTGAACGCGGCGCTCCGGAATCCGGACCGACGCTCGGCGGCACGCACCGCGAACCTCCACCAGCGTTGCGCACCCACGAGCACGCTGGGCTGGGAACGGCGCTTCGCGATGTGCCACAACGCATAGGCGTTGCCGGCAGCACCTTGGCTGATGCTGGCCCAGGGTGGCGCCTGCTCCTGGAGATCTCGAAAGGGAGTCAGCTGTGCGAGCGACACCCAACCATCGATCAGCTCGGTGAGCAGGTCCGTTCGGTCACTACGCAACTTGTGGCGTGGCAGAGGCACCGACGCACACCCCAGAGGGTGCGCGACAGGCGCCGAAGTTGGTGTCGCCATCGCAACTCTCGACACAGACGGCTACCCCGCCACCAACCTTCTCGAGGTCCGACGGCGTGAGCTCGCGAACGACTTTGCGGACGAGGCGAAGCTGAGCCTTCTTGGTCTTTTTCATCGTGACCTTGCTTGCAGCAAAGGAGATGCCACCCGGCTTCGTACGAACCACCTCTGGTTTCTCGTACTTACGACGTTCGAGCGAACGGGAAACCCGTGCGGTTGTTGCAACGTTGCAGAATCTGCATGCACCCGTTGCAGGCTCATTGGAGTCGCTCGATCTCGTCGAAGTTCGGCTCGGGGAACCGGGGGGGCCAGCTTCGGGTCCCATGGCGGTCTCCCAGGGTGACCTCGGTGAGGTTCGGACTCACGCTCACCGCCAGCGTCCCCCCGAAGCTGAGCAAGGGATGGAGGGTCGCCATATCCCAGACCCGGGCGACCCCGTCGAGCCCCGCGGTGATGAAGATGTGGTCGGCGATGAACTGCCCTGCGACCACCAGATCGGAGTGACCTTTCAAGCTGCCCAGGTGGCCCCCGGTTGCTGGCGCCCACACCACCGGCGAGTTACCGCCGACCGCGACGAGCAGATCGTGGTCGGCGCTCAGCCGCGCGCCGAGCAGCGGTCCGGTCCCCTCGAGCTTGTCGACCAGCTTGGCCGTCCGGTCATCCCAGATCCACGCCCGATGGTCGAAGCTGGTGGCGATCACGTCGTGGTGAAGCGGGTCGAGCACGACGCTGCTGAGGGCGACCAAGCCGGCGCGATAGACCTGACGCTCGCGCGTCCCCGCGAGATCGTGGATGACCACCCCGGTCGGCTGACCATCGTCGTAGGTCACGCCGATGCTGCGACCGTCGGGCGCAAAACCGAGATCGACGACGTACCCCGGATAATCCGGAATCGTCGCGTCGAGGTGCGCGTGTCGGACATCCCACCACTGGACGACGCCCTTGCCCCCGACCGCGAGCTTGCCATCGGCGGCGAACGCGATCGCGAACGCCTCGCCCGCCTGGTCGAGCTCCGCCTGCGTCCCACAGGTTCGTGCGTCGATCACGGTCACCACGTGATCCCCGTCGGGGTGGAGCATCGCGACGAGCGTGCCGTCCGGGCTCCACGCGAAGTCGGCCAGCGGCTTGCCCGTGGGCACCTGGCAGACGCGCTTCCCGGCCGCCCAGATCGCCAGCGTGCCATCGCGCGCGATCAAACCCAGGGTGTGACCGTCCGGCGCGTACTTGAGCTTCGCGTGCGCCACCATCGGCTCGACGCTCGCGGTCGGCAACGCACGAAACTGCTGCGCGCGCGCGACGTCCCACACCAGCGCCCGGTGGTCCCAGGAGGCCGTCACGATCTGGGCCCCGCCGGGACGGAACGCCAGCGTGGCGACGGTGCCGGTATGGCCGACGAGCTCGCCGCGTGGCGTACCGGTCGTCGCGGTCCACAGCCGCGCGGTCCCATCCGAGCTCGCCGTCGCGAGCAGCTCGCCGTCGGGTGAGAACGCCGCGGACCACAACCCTCCGATGTGCCCCACGAGGGTGGCCCGCGGCGTCCCGGTGACCTCCCACAAGCGCGCGGTGCTGTCGCCGCTCGACGTCACCAGGGTGGTGTTATCGGGCGAGAACGCGACGCTCGTGATCGACTTGCTGTGCGCCTCGGGGATCCGCACGATCGAACCATCCGCCTTGACGAGCTCGAGCTCGCCACCGTCGCTGCCAATCGCGACGACGCTGCCGGTACGATCGGTCGCGCCCGACACGATCGCCCCGTTTGCCTGGACCCGCCGGACCACGTCGAGGTTGTGGGCATCGAAGATCGCGACGTGCCCGTGGTAGTCCCAGGCCGCGATCCGCGAGCCATCCGCCGAGTACGCCGCGCCGACCGTGGCGTCGAAGCCGGACAGCTCCTGCCAGTGCGTGTCG
>JAPLLF010000871.1 GCA_026387715.1 Pseudomonadota bacterium | reverse complement strand
GTGCGTGCGCGGGAGCTGGTCGTTGATCTCGGCGAGCACGATCCGCGCGCTGTCGACCGCGGCGCGGGTGGCGTCGACCGACGTGCCGAGCGAGCAGAAGCCGTGCCGATCGGGCGGGGACAGCTGGACCATGGCCACGTCGAGCGGGAGGGCCTGCGACGTGAACAGGCCGGGGATGTCCGACAGAAACACCGGCATGAAGTCGGCGCGCCCGGCGGCCACCGCCTCGCGGACGTTCGGCCCGACGAAGAACGAGATCGAGCGGAGCCGCGCGGCGACGTCGGGCGCGACGAAGCTCGCCGTCCCGGTCGTGTGGAGGTGATAGATCCGCACGCCGGCGACGTCGGTGCGCGCGGCGAGCGCGTCGACGAGCGGGATCGGGGTCGCGGCGGCGCCGTGGAGGAACACGCGGGCGCCGGACGGGACGTGCGCGGCGACCTCGGTCGCGGACACGGCGCGCGTCGCCCAGGCTGGATCGAGCTGCATCGGCGCATGGTGCCCGAGACCCGGGTCGGGCGTCATCGCAGCGGGCGCGTGAACCCGCGGATGGCCGGCGTCGCCCGCGGCTGGCGATCGAGGATCGCGGCCATCCGGCGACGGTTCGGCACGTTCCACAGGTCCTTGGCGGGTACGTCCAGCTTGAGATCCGTCAGGTGGTCGGCAGGCAGGCGCTCGAGCCCGACCGCGAGGGCGTCGAAGCTCGCCTGGAACACGCTGCGATCGTAACCGCAGGACACCGCCAGGCGCGTGTCGGCGAGGGTGACGCGCCAGTTGGTCTGCGTGTCGACGAGCTCGAGCACGTCGAGATCGGCGGCGAGCGCCTGATCGATCCACGCGCCGAGCTGCGAGACGCTCGCGGTGAGCTGCAGCTCGCGGATCGTCGAGCCCGGCGCCTGCCAGGGCCATCCGAGCTGACCGGGGCGCATCGCGTCGACCACCCAGCCGGGCCCGCCGGCGAGCTGCAGGCGGCGGAGCGTCGACAGGCGGGGCAGCACGCGCCCGAACGCGACGATCGCGGTGCGCGTGGCCTCGCGATAGCCGTTCGCCGCGGACCAGTCGTCGCCGGCGCTGCGCCAGCCGAGCGACTGGAGCGGCGGTGGTGACGCCAGCGAGGCGAGGTGGACGAGCGCGGCACTGTCGAGGTCACGCGCGACGGTCAGGATCGGCATCGGGGACGCGTCGGTGGCAGGAATACCACCAACGACATCGCGCACCGTGGCCCAGCTCGGATGGGGGACGACGCGGTCGGTGAGCTGGGCGACCGCGACGAACCCGCGCTCGAACACGCTGCGGACGAGGCACGGGGCCAGCGGGCCGAGCCAGCGATCGCGATGCTGCGCGAGCAGCTCGTCGATGCGGACGCGTGCGGGCGTGCGCTCCCAGCGCGGAAGCGAGGGATCGTCGCTCAGCTGGAGCGCGATGAGCTCGCCGCGCGGATCGCCGCGCTCCTGCAGCCAGTCGGCGTAGATCGCGCGCGGCCCATCCTCGGCCGGCGCCGCGTAGATCGCCGCGAGCAGCCCGGCCTCGATGGCCGCGGCGCGGGCCGCCGTCGGCGGGGGCACGTGCGCCCGCCTGATGAGGTCGCGCGCGAGCGCCAGGTCGTCGTCGTCGAGCTCGGGGGGTGGCGCGGGGAAGGCGACGGCCAGGCGCGCGTTGACCTTCGCGATGCGGCTCGCGAACGCGGCCCGGCGCGAGGCGGGTTCGCGGCGCAGGCGCGCGCTCCACGACAGGCCGGCGACCGCCGCGCGCACGCGGGGGTCGCCACACGCCTCGAGCATCGCGAACAGCGGCCGCCAGTAGGTCGGGACGTGGTGGACGAGCGACGCGTGGGGCTCCGCGACGAACGCGACGAGCTTCATCGCGATGCGTGGATCGCGTACGCGCGCGAGCGTCTGCAGGCGGTGGACCTTCGCGAGATCGTCGAGCACGTCGGTGACCGTCTCGACGAGCCGGTGGCGCATCACCGGATCGCCCGCGGCGGCGGCGGCGAACCACGCGGCGTCGCGATCCTCGGCGGTCACGCCGGCGGGTGGATGGACCGCGCGCGCGGCCCGCGCGCCGACGAGCTCGATCGCGTCGGCGAGCACGATCGCCGGGGTCGCGCGCCACGCGTCGAGCAGGTGGGCGAGGGCGTCGCCGTCGTCGCCCGCGACCAGCGCGGCATGGGCGGCGCGCAGGCTGCTCACGGCGGCTTCGCGGCCCCCACCGTCGGCGCGATCACGTCGACGTGGTCGCCGTCGACGAGCGACGGCACCGCGGTCTCGATCACGCGCTCGTCGCCCGTGAGGCCAGTCCCGATCTGCAAGGTCGCGCCGGTGTCGCGCTCGATCACGATCTTCGTGAAGTGGACGAGGCCCGCGCGGTCGACGACCGCGACGCGCAGGCCCAGGGCGTCGTTGTACAGCGCGGTCGCGGGCAACTCGACGACGCGATGGGGGGTGGCGAGCGTGATCGCGACCGACACGTACATGCCGGGCATCAGCGCGCCGTCGGCGTTCGGGACCTGGATCTCGGTCGCCATCGTGTGGAGCTCGGGATCGAGCGAGCCCGAGGCGCGCGCGACCTTGCCGGGGAACACGCGCGCGCCGTACTCGCGGACGGTGATCGCGGCCGCGGCGCCGTCGGTGCCG
>JAPLLF010000585.1 GCA_026387715.1 Pseudomonadota bacterium | reverse complement strand
GCTCGCGCTGGGCACCGCGATCGGCATTCTTCTGTTGAGGGTACTCGGGGACCTTCCGTCGCCGAAACGCATCTCCGCGAACCCGGACGCGGCCAAGCGGCTTCTGAGTCGTTACCCGTTGATCGACGTCAACTACTCTTGCCGGTCAGCGACAACTATTTCTGCCGGTCCCAGCCCCGTCCTTCCGCGTATCCCACCGCCCCCGCCTGCACCACCGCCCTCGGGTAGTTGTCGTCACCTCCGTCGTAGTTGTCGTCTATCCTCACGCCCCATCATCCCTTCGCGCCCACGCCATCCAGGCCTCGCAGTTCTCTCTTGTGGCGACACCGCCCCCGGTCGCGAGGCAGCGTCGGTCACGCGCTGCCGTCCTCGTCTTTCTTTCTCTTCCTCGCCTCGTTGCGCTTCTTCGCCTCCTCGGCGCGCACGCTTTCTCGATCGATCTCGATGATCGCCGCGTGATGCACCAGGCGGTCGATGGCCGCCGCCGTTGCCATCGGCGTTTTGAAGATCCGGTCCCATTCACTAAAAACCAGATTACTGGTGATGATCAAACTCCGCCTCTCATACCTCTCGGCCATCAGCGTGAAGAGCACTTCGGCCTCCTCCGCGGTCTGCTGCACGTAGCCGAGGTCATCGAGGATCACGACGTCGAACACGTCAAGCGCCCGCAGTGCCCGCGGCAAGGACAGGTCACGACGGGCCACCAGGAGCTGTTGCACCAGTTGATACGTCGGCGTGAACAGCACGCTCCGGCCCGCCTCCACCAGCGAGTGCCCGAGCGCGCAGGCCAGATGACTCTTGCCCACGCCGGGCAGCCCAAAGAGCAGCACATTGTTGGCCTGCTCCACGAAGTCGCCCCGCGACAGCTCCTGGACCCGCAGCAGCGCTGTACGTGGCACGCGCGCCTCGTCCAGCGTCGCGAAGGTCTTGCCCGGCGGCAGCTTCGACGCGCGCCGCAGGCGCTCCACGCGCCGCTCTTTGCGCCCGGCGGCCTCGAGCTCCATCACCTCGGCGACGACCAGCAAAGCCTCGCTGTGCCCGCCTGCGACGAGCCGCCGCCCGAGCTCGGCGGCCACCATCGGCAGCTTCCACTCCGACAGCAGCGCTCCGATCCGCTCGCCCATCTCGGGCGTGTACGACGCCGCGCTCACGAGTCACCCCCTGCCGCCAGCAAGGCATCGTAGCGTCGAAGGTCGGGCACGCCGATGTGGATCTCCGGAACCGTCGGTTCCTTCGGCTGCGCCACGGCCTTGACCGCGACGTAGTCAAACGCCTCGCCGCGCTCCAGCAACGCCGTGAGTGCCTGTTCCACCCCGTGCTCGCCGGTGCTCGCCGCCAGGTGCAAGATGCGCACGTACTCCACGTCCGCGCGGTCGCCGCGTCGCTCGCGAAGCGCGTCGTAGGCCCGGCGGAACACGAGCGAGGGGAACAGATCCTCGCGGTACCGGTACGCCGCAAAGGCCCCGGGCTTGCGCACCAGCGACCAGATCACATGCCGATAGTCGACCCGATGCGCCTTCTCACCGCGCAACCGCGGCATCGTCTCGACCGTCTTGTTGGCGTAGCGGACCTCGACGACGTCGGCATACACCCGCGCTTCCACCTCGTGTCCGATCAGGCGCGAAGGCACCGAATAGATGTGGCCCGAGACAGGGATCGTGCTCCACTTGCGCACGTCGACGACGACGCGGGTATACTCGGGCACGCGGCTCGTGGGCAGCGCCTTGAGCACGGCGCGCTCCTCCGCGATCCGCGCTTCGTGGCCCTGGTGAAACCTCTCGGTGACGACGCGCTGGACGAAGCTCATGTACTCTTCGACGCTCGAAAAATCACGATGACCACGCAAAAGTAGTGCTTGCACAAGCGCGCTCTTGAGCAGATGATGCGCTTTCTCGACGACGCCATTCTCATGCGACTCCCCGGGTTGGATCCGCGAGGAGTCAAAGCCGTAATGGTCGACAACCTCGGCGAATCGCCGCGTCAGCCCGTGCCCGCCCGTCTTCGCCAGCTCGTGCGTGGCCGCGGAGAGGTTGTCTTGCCGCACCCGTTCAGGCACTCCGCCAAGCGACCACAACGCGCCCTGGAGCCCCTTCACGAGCGCCTCGAAGGTCTCGGCGAACGCGAGCTCGACGAACCTCTAGCCGCTGTAAGCGAGCACGAACTCGAAGAGCAGGTGAACGAACACCACCCCTGCGATGGTGACACCAAGCTCTGTCGCATGCGTGAAGTCCATCGAGGCCATGCGCCCGGGCAGGTGCTCCTGCGGGAAATACACTTCTTTCTCCGGTCCACGCTCCGCCCGCCACTCCCGCACGCGTCGCTGCAACGTGCGGAGCTGCCCGTGCTCGAACACGCCAGGCCTCTTGCGGCACAGCTCTGCAAACAGCGTCTTCGCCTCGAATTTGCCCTCTTTGTCGGCCACCAGCAGCGGCTCGATCTCCGTCGTCCACACCTCGATGAACGGATCCGGCCGCGTGCGCCATGCGCGCGGCTCCTTCGTCGCCGAGGGCAGCGGCCCGCGTTGCCACACGCGCGCCGTCCTCTCGCTCATCCCTGCGGCCGATGCGGCCGCCTCCAACGTCTTGTTTTCCATCCGCTTTTTCCTCAGCAAGCGGACCTGCCTGTCGCTGACCATCCGGGGCTCCATGAGCCCCGGCTGATCGCCGGAGCCCTCAGCCCCGCACCGTCGCACGGGCCGTCCGCACGGCCGACTCACCGGCAAATCTAGTTGTCGCCAGGCGGCAGAAGTAATTGTCGCTGATCAGGAAGGCCATCAATCGTGGGTCGCGCACGAAGCGGGCGCCTCTCGAGGCGTGGGTTCACGCGCAAAAGAAG
>JAPLLF010000440.1 GCA_026387715.1 Pseudomonadota bacterium | reverse complement strand
TCGTCGGCGCCGAAGAAGTCGTCCATCGACGGCATGTACGTGATCGAGGTCCCGCTGAACCTGCCTCTCGACGCGCGTCTCACCGCGGAACGCGAGAGGGCGGAGAAGGTCCTGGCGACCGCCGCGCGCGTGGCGGCGTTCCTCGCCGCGCGTCCGCGCGTCGAGCGCGTGTTCCACCCCTCCCTGCCCGATCACCCCGACGCCGCGGCGATCCGTGCCGGTTACCTGCGGCATGGCTCGCTGCTGTCGCTCCGCGTACGGGAGGTCGACGAGCTCGGCCACCGCGCACTCGCCGACGCGATCGCGTCGTGCGGCGTGATCCGCTACGCGCTGTCGTTCGACGGGCTGGCGACCAAGGTCAACCACCATCGCACCGTATCGGAGTACTTCACGCCGGCCGAGACGGTCGCGCGCAACGGCCTCGATCGCCTGATCCGGATCGGCATCGGCATCGAGGACGGTGGTGACCTGATCGCGTGCCTCAACTGGGCGCTGCACCACGGTAGACTCGAGCCATGAACGAGCCCCCTCCCCGTCAACCCGTCGACGACGGCGTCGACGTCTCGTTGATTCGCTGGATGCTCTCGCTCACCCCCGAAGAGCGCCTCGACGTCCTCCAGGGCTTCGTCGACAGTGTTGCCGAGTTGACCGGTGGCGTCCCCTCCTGATCGTCACAGGAGCCGGCCGAGGCGCGGGTTCGCGCGCCGGCGCCACAGGAAGCCGTCGAGCACGTAGTGCACGAGCTGTGGGGTCGCGAGCAGCGGCGCGATCACGAGCGCCCAGTCGCCGCTGTCCCACGCGGCGCCGAACAGGTAGCCACGCTCGTGCCAGATCGCACGATCCCAGGCGAGCTCCTCGACGTAGGCGACGAGCCACAGCGTGCCGAGGAACGTCGCGAGCCCGCGCCGCCCGGCGAGCAGCGTCGCGGTGGCGCCGCCGGCGGACGCGACCTCGCGCGACGCGCTCCGCGCGTAGACGTACACGAGCGCGAGGTACGGGATGCCGTGGATGAAGACGTTGGTGATCGTGAAGGCGTAGTCGCTGTTGGTCGCGACGATGCCGACGTACCAGCACGCGGCCGTCGTCGCGACGACCAGGTGCTTGCCCCACGACACCGGCTCGCGCCGCACGAGCTGACGCCCCGCGCGCGCGGCGTAGGCGACCAGCAGCGCGACGTAGGCGACGCCAGCCCCGGTCGCCAGCCACGCGGGCAACGTCACGAAGTCGCCGTCGCGCATCCACGCGAAGTCGCGCGGCGGACGCGCGTGCCAGACGAGCAGCGGATACAGCGTCGTGGCGTAGATCGTCGCGCCGTCGATCCAGCGGCCGGTCCGCTCGCCGATCCGGGCCCGATACATCATCACCCAGCCGAACTGCTGGCGGATGAAGTGAAACACGGCGAGGTACGCGATCACCCGCCAGAACGTCGCCTCGCCACCGGCGACGTACAGGCACACGCCCACGAAGAAACACCCGATCGGCAGGGCGCCGTAGAGCGCGGGGCGCCGACGCCACTCGGCGGGATCGAGGTAGACGATGAACGCGGTCGACCACACGTGCGCGACGTCGACGAGCAGCACGCCCACGATCCAGGTCCACTCGGGTGCGTCCTTGCCCACCGTCGAGCCGCCGACCAGCGGGGCGACCGCGACGAGCAGCAGCGCGACGATCGCCGTGCCGCCGAAGATCACCAGGTCGCGCGTGCGCCCGAACAGCCACGGCGTCATGCGAGCCCCGCGACGACCTCGTCGGCCGCGCGCAGCCCGTGGTGAAACGCCTCCTCGAACAGCGCGATCGCGCTCAGATCGGTGTGCGCGAAGTGGACGCGCCCGCGCGGCGAGCGCGACGCGATCCGCGCCGGATCGAACATGGTGTTCGGCCGCGGCCGGATCATGCCGTGGCCCCAGAACGCCACCTCGAGGTGATCGACCTGGGCGCGCACGTCGGGGTGGGCGCGCTCGAGATCCGTCAGCACGGTCTCGGCCCACTCGGCGTAGCCGGCGCCCGCGAGCTTTCGACGCACGGCGACGGCGTCCTCGTCGGCGAACGCGTAGTACCAGGTCCACACCGTCGCGCCGCGATCGCGGCCGCGCTGGTGGGTCGCCGACACGTACCCGAGGCTGGCCGAGTCGCGGAACACGTTGTCCCACGCGGGCGCGACGCCCTTGCGCTCGCGCGGTCGGCCGCGCAGATGCACGTTGGCCACCGCCCACGCGCCGTGGTCGCCGGTGGGCGCCAGCGCCGGCGCGTCCCCGACGATCCGCCGCGCGACGAAGCTCGGCGTCGCGACGATCACGTGGTCGCAGCGAAGCCCGACCGCCGCCCCACCCGGGCCGACCGCGGCCACCTCGACGAGCCCGTCGACCTCGCGGATCGATCGCACCGCGACGTCGCGCTCGATCGTCAGCCCGTCGGCGAGGTGGCGGACGAGCGCGCCGTTACCGTCGGGCCAGGTGAGGACCGTCTGGGCCTCGGCGGCGTCGGCGCCGGCGGCGGTCCGCTGGCGCGACGCGAAGTAGAACAGCCCCGCCCACGCGCTCGCGGAGGCGGCGGTGAGCGCGTAGTCATCGCGGCACGCGTAGTCGCACAGCCAGCGGAGCCGCTCCGACGTCAGCTTGCGCGCGTCGAGCCACGCCGCGAACGTGATGCGATCGAGCGCGCGCAGCTCGGGGGCG
>JAPLLF010000300.1 GCA_026387715.1 Pseudomonadota bacterium | reverse complement strand
TCGGGCGTCACCGGCGGGCCGTCGTCACCGCAGGCGGCGAGCGGCGCGAGGCAGAGGGCGAACGCGAGCGTGAGCTTCGTGAGCTTCGACATGGTCAGTTCCCCTCGCAGAGGCCGCTCCGGCACACGCCGGTCGCGCAGGCGTTGCCCGGCCCACAGGTCGCGCACGACGTGGTGTCGACGGTCTGTTCGAACTTGCAGGTACAGCTCGTCGTCGGCGCGTACAGCGACAGCGGGCCGCCCTCGAACGCGCGGGTCACGCGCATCGCGCAGTCGGGGACGAGCCCGACGTTGGCGACGATGACGTTGGCGTCGAACGTCGGCGTCGGCGTCACCGGCTTGCCCGCGATCAGGTCGATCACGTAGCGTGCGTCGGCGTTGGTCGGGGTCGTGCCGGTGACGTTGTCCATCCAGATCGTCGGCGACCACACCGTGTAGTGGCCGTCGCGCACGTTCTTCTTGTCGCGCGACGTCGAGGTCGCGTCCGGGTAGTACGCGGCGTACTGCCCCTTCGACCGGAACGCGAGCGCCGTCAGCGTCGCGCGCTTCTGGTCGTAGACCTCGGCGCCGAGGATGCCCAGGGCGGTCTCGATGTTCGCGCCGGTGGTGCCCTCGAGGGCCGACACGACCATCGACGACGTGTCGAACCGCATGCCCTTCCACTGCGCGCCGGGCACGGAGATGTTCGCGGCCCACGCGAGCAGCGTGCTCTTCGTCGTCGTGCGGATGAACAGCTGGGTCTCGTCGGTCCACGGCGCGATCATCCCGGCCATGCCGAAGCCGAACACGAAGTACGCCTCCTCGTAGGTGATCGCGGTCTGCGTCGACTGTTTGGGGACCGCCATCACGTAGGCCTGGGTCGGGCCGGTCGTCAGCGCGAGCGTGGCCGGCGGCGCCTCGGTCGTGCACGCGCTGTTGAACAGCGCCGAGTTGCCGACGTCGGGGAACACGCCGGGCGTGCCGACACCGTCGGGGCTGGGCGGCACGCACGGGCACGTCGGATCGGCGGGCGTCCACGTCGGGTCGTCGGTCGTCGACGGGATGTACTGCATGTTCGCGGTGATGCGCGCGCTCTTGTGATACATGACGTCGATGTTGGTGCACGAGCCGCTCGTGACCCACGCGAGCGTGATCGGCTTCGCCGTGTTGTCGCGCAGCGCGCGCCCGAGCCGCTTCATCACGTTGTTCTGCGTGTCGCCGACCTGCAGGTAGACGGGCGTCGGCAGGCTCGCGCACGCGGGCGCAGGTGTGACACAGGGGGCCGCGGCTTCGCTCGTCGACGGGATCGCCGCCAGGACGAGCAGAGCCACGACCGGGATCGTGAGGCTTCGCATGATCGCCATCTTGGCCCGGCGGACTCGACGATCGAAAGCGCGTCGACGAGCCCCGACGTTACATACGCGTGACTCTGGCGACGCTCGTGACCTCGTCGTTACCTCGCTGTTACGAATCGCTAGCGGATCGTCAGCTCGATCGTCTGGGTCGCCAGGCCACCGCGGCTGTCGCGCAGCACGAGCCACAGCCACACCGGGCCCGGTGTGGCGGGCGCGTGGAACGTCGTCGACACCGAGGTCGCGGGGTCGTCCTCGGCGATCCCCGACGCGTCGACGTCCAGCCCGCCGCGGGTCGCGTACCACGACACGCGCAGCGCTTCGCGACGCGTGACCAGCGCGACCCTGGCGCGGTCGTAGTAGAGGTAGCTCTCCCGTGCCTGCGTGGGCCACGTCGCGATCAGGTCGACGTTCGCGCCGGCGGGGATCGCGTCGGACGCGAGCGGCGTGCCGGCCTGCGCGATCGCGAGCGGCGCGAGCGCCGGCGCGACGTTCGGTTCGTAGTCCGTCAGGTAGGCCTGCGCGATCGCCGACGGGGCGTTGGGCAACTTGCAGGTGATGCGCGACAGCCCGAACGCGCGGAGGTCGTCGACGTCGGCGCGGATCGGCTGGAAGTAGCCCCCAGAGGGATCCGGATCGCGCGGGCGAAACCCGACGTCGGGCACGTCCGGCCCGAACACCCGACAGCCGTCGGCCGGGAGCGCGGCCGTGACGGTGAGCTGCGCGCCGAGCGCGATCACGTCGTCGTCGCCGAGGCAGGCCGGCGCGACCGCGTTGTCCTCGGTCGGCGGCTTGCCCGCGGTGCAGAACGCCCACGTCGGTGGCGTGAGGATCGGCCCATCCGGGCCCGCGACGAGCGCGCCGTAGGTCACGAGGTCGCCCGGCCGTGCCTCCGCTGGCTCGGTAGTGATCGCGAGGAGGCGCGGCTGGTCGATGATCGCGAGCCGCTGATCGAGCGGCGCGTCGCACGCGACCAGGCCGAGGAGGAGCGCGATCCTCGACGACATCATCGGGGCGACTCCACGCGCAGCCCGAGGATCGCCAGGAACGGCAGCCCGGTCAGGTAGCTCTGCTCCGAGAAGTCCGCGCTGTAGATGAGCTCCTCGGCGTTGGCGCGGTTCGTCAAGTTCTGCAACTCCAGGTAGACCGCGCACCTCGCCGTGCCGAGCGCGAACCGCCGCTCGCCGCGCAGATCGGCGGCGACGTAGGTCGGCAGCCGCACGCCGTTGTGCTCGCCGCGGATCGGCTGGAACCGCCCCGAGCGGGTGTCGAAGAACGTGCCGGTGACCGCGGTGCGCGGCTCGCCGGTCGCGAGCCGCACGCGACCGCCGAGCGTCCACGGCCCGCGCTCCCAGCCCGCGACCGCGATCAGCCCGTGCGTCTGGTCGTGATCGAAGTAGCGCCCCGGCACCGCGAGCGCGTCGCGCCGCCGGCTGCGCGACAGGTTGTACGACAGCCAGCCCGACAGCCCGTGGATCCCGACGGCGCGCGCGGTGACCTGCAGGCCGACGACGTTGCCGGTGCCGTCCTGCGTGAGCGCCCTGGCGGACCGCGGCGTCACCGCGAGATCGCGCGCGACGAGATCGTCGAGCCACCGGCGATACACCGCCGCCTCGATCGCGATCGGCGCGTGCGTCCACTGCCCGCCCGCGGTGACGTGCCACGCCTGCTCGAGCCCGAGCGTCGGCGTGCCGAACACCGCGCTGGTGTCGCTCGCCGCGCGCGCCTGGTGATAGCGGCCCGCGTCGACGCGCGCGACCACACCCTCGGCGAGCCGCGCCTGCACCGAGCCCCGCGGATCGGCGGTGACCTCGACCTGCTGCGCGCCGATGCTCGGCGCGAGGCCGATCGCCGGCGTGAGACGACTCGCGGCCAGCAGCCAGCCGTCGACGCGCAGGCCGCCCGTCGCGATCACGCGCCCGAGCGCGACGTCGAGCGTGCCGTGCGTCGCCGCGTCGATCGTCGTCGCGTCCCACGCGTCGGTGGTGACGTCGTCGCCGGGGGGCAACCCGAAGATGTGGAGGTCGCCCTCGCGCGCGGGCACCGACAACGAGCCGGTGCGCGCGAACGTCGCGAGCTCGCCGTCGAGGTCGCCGCCGAGCGTGAGCGTGGCGCGGTCCGCGATCCGCGTCTGCTGCGCCGCCCGCACGCCGCCGACCCACGCGTGCGAGCGCTGCGCCGCGGGCACGAGCCCGAACTGGTAGTCGTCGCGGGCATCGTCGCGGCCGAACCACAGCATGCCGGTGTCGGACCCGTCGTCGCGATCGCGCCGCAGCGAGACCTGCGCGCGGAGCATCGAGCGCGCGACCGCCTCGGTCGTCATCGTCGACGGATCGGTCGACGCGAGGCGGCGCTCGAGCCCGTCGAGCGAGGCGATCGCCCACGCCGACAGCACGAGGCGATCGCGCAGCTTGTCGCGCACCACGAGCTGCGCGTCGCTCCACGTCGGCAGCGGCGCGTTCGGCGCGAGCTCGCCGGGATCCGCGACGAGGCCGATCGCGCGATCGAGCCAGCTCCACCGGATCGCGGCGGCGACCGTCGCGCCGCCGAGCGACGTGCTGCCCGCGGCCGCCGCGTCGAGCAGATCCACCTGCACGCGCCAGTCGGGCACGCTCGCGGGATCGGCGAGCCCGATGTCGATGACGCCACCGATCGCGCGACCGCGCTCGACGCCGAACGCGGCGGGCGTGAGCCGGACGTCGCCGATCAGATCGTTACCGACGGCCGACCGGTAGCCGCCCACGTGATACAGCGCCGGCACCGGCACGCCGTCGACGAACGTGCGCGTGTCGTGCGGCGCCGCGCCCCACACGACCACCTCCGCCGAGCCGGCCTGCGTGCGCGCGACCGCCGGCATCGACTGCACGACCTTGGC
>JAPLLF010001182.1 GCA_026387715.1 Pseudomonadota bacterium | reverse complement strand
CAGTACCCGGAGGCTGCGTAATGCCTCATCACGTACACCGACCGCCCGAAAGCCGTGTGCGGGAAATCCGCACGCACGGTTTGAAAGGGGTCCTTGCTCAAACCCGCCGCTCGGCGGGGGAAGGTTAGGTTCTACCAATGCGACGAATTTGTTTCGTGATCGCCATGCTCGCGGGGGCCTGTGGCGACGACGATCGTGGGCTCGATGCCTTCTACCCCACGATCCCTCCGGCGACCGGCGAGGCGCAGCAGGCCTTCGCGGGTGAGGTGACCGATCCCGGTCAGCTCGTCACCGGGCCGGCGGTCACCGGGCTGGTCGGCGATTTCTTCATGAAGAACGACAAGGCCACGTTCATCATCCAGGCCCCGAGCCGGGTGATCGGCGTGATCCCGCAAGGCGGCAACGTGATCGACGTGGTGCTCACCGACGGCACGCACCAGACGGTCGAGGATCACTTCGGCGAGCTCGGGCTCATCTACCTGCTCGGCCGCACCTGCGAGCCGGATCGCATCGAGATCATCCGCGATGGCTCGGGCGGCGGCGTGGCCGCGCTCCGCACGATCGGCAAGACGGGCAACGACGACTTCCTCAACATCAAGGGGATCGGCATCCTGACGGTCGACGAGGCGGTCGACCCCGACGTCGACGACGGCATGCAGTGCGCGACCACCTATGTGCTCGCGCCGGGCGGGACGACCCTGGAGGTCTACCACTCGCTGTTCAACACGTCGGGGCACGAGATCACCGGCCCGCTCGGGACGATCGCGGACACCGGGGGCAACACCGAGGCCTGGACCAACACGCTCGGCTTCGAGCGCTCGGACATCTCGGCGCTCGCCACGCTCGGCACGCCGCACCCGATCGACTACGTCGCGTACCAGGGCCCGGGCGTCGCCTACGGCGTGATCCCGCGGCACGCCGAGGAGACCGTCCACGCGCAGGCGCTGATCGCTGGCGTGTCGCTGCTGCTCGACGGTAACTCCTCGCTGCTCGACATCCTCCAGAAGGACAAGTACTTCCTCAAGCTCCCGGCGGGCGGCGGGTTGCTGCAGCGCTACGATCTCGTGGTCGGCACCGACGTCTCGGCGATCGACGACGTCTGGCGGACGGCGCGCGGCGAGACCTTGCGCGCGATCGCGGGCAAGGTCGACCTGTCCGGTGGCGGCGCCGCCCTCGGGGCGCGCGTCGGCGTGTTCCTCGACGCCAACGGCAACGGCCTGATCGACGCGGGGACGATCGACGCCGACGGCGACGGTCGCCCGGACGAGCGCGCGGTCACCTACTTCGACGTCGCCGGCGACGGCAGCTACCACGGCAACGTTCCGACGTCGGCAGGCAACCTGTTGGTGCGCGCCGAGGTCAAGAACGTCGGACGCTCGCCAGCGATGCCGCTGGCCGATACGGTGAATCTCGTCGTGCCCTCGCCGATCAAAGTCGACTACCAGATCCTCGATGAGGCGACGGGGCAACCGATCCCGGGGCGCCTGCTCGTCGTCGGGGATCACCCGGCGTTCCCCGACAAGCGCGTGTTCGAGGTCTACGACCGCGTCGATGGCATCGTGACCAGTCAGCACTGCATCCGCGGCACGACGGTGGATGCGGGCGACGGCGTCGATCCGCCGCTGTACCTGCCGGCCGGCGGGACCTATCGGATCTACGCGTCGCGCGGCACCGAGTGGTCGGTCGCGTCGCAGCCGGTGACCGGGAGCGCGAACGTCAACCTCACGTTCGGGCTCGCGCACGTCAACCCCGCGACGGGGTACCTCGCCACCGACTGGCACGTCCACCAGGTGGGGTCGCCCGACTCGCCGGTCCTCTCGGACGAGCGCATCCGCTCGGCGGTGTCGGCGGGGATCGAGATGTTCTCGGTCACCGACCACGACTACATCTCCGATCTGCAGCCGCTGGTGCAGTCGATGCATGTCGACAGCCTGTTGCGTGTCATCCCTGGCATCGAGGTCACCCCGTTCGCGTACGGGCACTACAACGCGTGGCCGATGACGGTGGACAACGATTCCGCGAACCACGGCGCGATCGACTGGGCGCGTGGCCAGAACGATTTCGCGATGGTCCCCGACGAGATCTACGCGTCGATGCGCCAACGGGGCGCGAAGATGGTCCAGGTCAACCACCCCCGCGGAAGTGGGTTCACCGAGTTCCAGGCCGGGTTCTCCCGCGCGAACGTGAAGTACGACTTCGCCAACCACACGATCTACGGGGACTACGCGACCGCGAGCGTCCCGCCCGACTTCCTGCGGCTTCCGGAGACCTCGCTGTGGAGCGACAAGTTCAACGGGCTCGAGGTCTGGAACGGCTTCAACATGTTCGACACCAACGCCGACGGGATCCGCGAGAACCGGTCGCTCGACCTGGTGCTCGCGGACTGGCTGTCGATGCTGTCGATGGGCTTCTACGTGACGCCGGCTGGCAACAGCGACACGCACACCACGAACGCCGACGCGGTCGGCATGCCGCGCACCTACGTCCGCGTCGGCGATGACTCGGCGACGGCGCTCCAGGATGGCTCGGCCGTCGACGCCGTGATCGCGACGCAGACCGGCGCCAACAACACGGCGCGCGACATCGTCATCACCAACGGCCCGATGATCACGGTGACCGGCGGCGGGGTCTCGGCGCTCGGCAGCGTCGTCCCGGGTAACATGCTGCCGCTCACCGTCACCGTCACCTCGCCCGACTGGGCGGAGTTCGACACCATCGAGGTGTTCGCGAACTCGACGCCCGAGCCGACGTCCGGGGTCAACGCGTCGTCGGTCGTCCAGCCGCTCAAGTGCTGGACGAACCGCCCCATCGCGCTGCTCGACGCGAAGGACCCGTGCAAGACGGCGGCGCTCCCCGCCGAGGCGCTCGCGATCGACCTCGCGTCCGTCGCCGGGTCGCACAAGCGCTACCAGGTCACCTTCACCGTGACGTTCGACGCGACCGAGATCGCGACGCGCGCGGGCGCCACCGGCAAGGACGCCTGGCTCGTGTTCCGCGCGCGCGGCGATCGGGCGGCGTTCCCGATCCTCCCGGCCAACGCGGTCACGGCCGAGACGATGCCGGCGCTGGTGTCCGGAGACTTCGCAGCGATCCGGACGGCGCTGACGGGCAAGGGCGTCTCGGCGATGGCGCTCACCGCGCCGGTGTTCATCGACTTCGACGGCGGCGGCTACCGGGCGCCGTTTCAACCTTAACTTTGCACGTGCTATCAAGAACGCAGGAATGATCTGATGGACCAGTCGATCTGGGAACTGATGCAGCACGGCGGCGGCGCGATGATCGTCGTCGTCGCGTTCTCGGTGATCGCGCTCGGCGTCGCGATCGAGCGGCTGATCGCGCAATGGAACTTCGTCACGCGGGCGCGTGCGCTCGGCAACGCGGTGGTCCGCTGTCTCGGCCGCGGCGCGCCGGACGAGGGACGCTCGGCGTGCGAGCGGTCGTCGTCGCCGATCGCGGACGTGTTCCTCGTGGGCTACGAGCGGCTGGGGCGGACGCGCATCGAACACGTCGCGACCGCGGTGCATCGCGAGCGCCTGCGCGTGAACCAGGACCTGCGCGCGCGCCTGTGGATGCTCGGTACGATCGGCGCGACGGCCCCGTTCGTCGGTCTGTTCGGCACCGTCGTCGGCATCATGAACGCCATGGGCAAGTTCAAGGCGGACGAGGCCGTGAAGTTCGCCAACGTGTCCGGCCCGATCTCCGAGGCCCTGGTCGTCACGGCCGCAGGCATCCTCGTCGCCGTCGAGGCGGTCATCCTGTTCAACTTCTTCAGCCAGCGCGCCAATCGCATCGCGACCGAGATGAAGCTCCTGACCGACGAGTTCCTCGAGCTCCTGCTCGAGCCCGACGACGTCCCCGGCAAGAAGGAACCCAAGCCGGCCGAGAAGGAAAAGGCCGCCGAGAAGTCGGACAAGGCCGCCGACAAGTCGGACAAGGCCGACAAATCCGACAAGGCCAAGAAGTCGAAGGGAGACGACGATGGCGATCGGGAAGCTGCCTGACAGCGGCGACGAGG
>JAPLLF010000457.1 GCA_026387715.1 Pseudomonadota bacterium | reverse complement strand
GTCCGTCCGGGCATGCTCAAGGCGCAGGCATACATCGACCTCGGCAAGTACGCCGATGCCATCAAGGCCGCCGACGAGGTCCTCGCCGAGGCGGCCGACAGCCTCGACGCGCAGGTGCTCCGCCAGGAGGCGCGCCTGCTCGCGGCGACCAAGCCCGACGAGAAGACCGAAGCGATGAACGCGCTCGAGTCGCTCACCCACAAGCTGAAGAACAAGCGTCCGAGCCACGCGCTCGGCTTCGCGCACCTCATGCTCGGCGAGATGGGCCCCGCCAAGGACGCTTTCCTCGATGCGCTCAAGGACGTCTCGACCGAGGCGCCGAACCCGGTCATGTACCGGACCGAGACCGGGCTCGCCCAGATCGCCCTCGCGGCGAACGACATCCCCGAGGCCGCGAAGCACCTCGACAGCGCGCTCAAGCTCAACGCGGGCTACTTCCCGGCGCGCGCGCTCCAGGCGAAGGTCGTGCTCAAGAACGGCGAGGCGGATCGTGCGCTCCTGCTGCTCGAGCCGCTCGTGAAGGAGGGCGGCGCGAACGCCGTCGACGTCCAGCTCACGATGGCCGAGGCGCTGATCACCCGCAAGGGCTCGACGGCGGCCGACAAGGACTCGGCGAAGGCCATCCTCGTGTCGGTCAAGGACAAGGCGCAGCCGCCGACCGAGGTCGGTCGCTTGCTCGCGCTCATCGATCCGAAGCTGCCCGAGGAGCTCGGCGTCCCGGTGCCCGAGGCGGCCCCGATCGATCCCAAGGATCCGAAGGCCGTGAAGGATGCCAAGGATCCCAAGCTCGCGCCGAAGCCGCCGAAGCCCCCGAAGCGCCGAGGTCGTTGACGTGCGGCGCGTCGCGCTCGCGCTCGCGCTTGCAGGCGCGTGCTCGAAGGAGGCGCCCGCGCCGGAGCCACTGCGCGCACCCGCACGCGCGCTTCCTCTGCCGGCTCCGACAGCTCCCCCAAAGCCAGCCATGCTCACGCACGTCACGATCAAGGCGCTCGGGATGTACTGCGAGGAGAGCTGTCCGATGCGCGTCCGCTACGCGATCGCCGAGAACCCCGCGATCTACGAGCTGGGGTTCGACACCTCGAAGGAGTCGATCTTCGTGTCGTACGACGCCACGCTCGGGCCCCCCAAGGACGTGACCAAGCCGATCCTCGCGGCGATCGTCCAGGCCGGCTTCGACCCGTGGCTCGCGAAGGAGACCTGGCCCGAGGAGGCCCAGGCCCTGTCGCAGGTCATCGCCCGCTAGCTACAGATCGAGGATGCCGTCGACGGGCCCCTGGCCCAGCCGGATCAGCGTGACGTCGTCGCCATCGATCTCGATCACCGTCGACGGCTCGGCGTGCGTCTGCTCGGTGTCGATCACGACGTCGATCGCGTGACCGAACGTCTCGAGGATCTCGTCGGCATCGCGGCAGGCGCGCGGCTCGTCGTCGTCGTCGTCGTCGTCGTCGTCGTCGTCGCGGGCGAGCGCGATCGCGCTCGAGGTCAGCAGCGGGCGACCCAGCCCGTGCGCGAGGGCCTGCGCGATCGGATGGCTCGTGACGCGGATGCCGACCGTGCGGCGCTTGGTGTCGGTCAGCGTCTTGGGCACCGCCCGCGTCGCGGGCACGACGAGCGTGTAGGGCCCCGGGAACACGCGCTGCGCGATGCGAAACGCGGTCTGCGAGAACATGCCGTACTCCGACGCCGTCGACAGGTCGGGACAGATCAGCGCGAGGCGCTGGTTCTTCTTCATGCCCTTGGCGCGATAGATCCGCTCGATCCCCTCGCGCGACTCGATCGCGCAGCCGAGCGCGTAGACCGAGTCGGTCGGGTACGCGGCGACGCCCCCACGATGCAAGATCTCGACAGCCGCGGCGATCTTGCGAGGCGAGGGGACGCCCCACGCGTCGATCTGGAGCCGAAGCGGTGCGCTCATTTCTTGAATCCCATGCCGACCACGTATTGCTCGATCGAGATCTGGCGGCTCGAGGCTGGCTTCGCGGTCTTGCCGGTCGTGAACCGCGCGCGCACCGCCTCCGTCAACGCCTTGAACTCGGGCCCCATGAACAGCTTGCCGACGAAGTTGCCGCCGGGCGCCAGGACCGCACACGCGATCTCCAGCGCCCGCTCGAACAGCGCCTCGCTGCGCGCCTGATCGGCCGAGCGAATCCCGCTGGTATCCGGCGCCATGTCGCTGAGCACGACGTCGAACGCCTCGTTGTCGCCCTTGAGCACCGCGAGGTCGATCGTGTGGACGTCGCCGACGACGATGCGCGTGCTGGAGGGCTGGTGCTCGAGCGGCGCGCGATCGAGCCCGACGAGCACGCCCTTGTCGCCGACCTTGGTGCGGGCGTACTGCAGCCAGCTGCCGGGCGCGCACCCGAGATCGAGGACGCGCTGCCCGGGCTTGAAGAGCCCGAACTTGTCGTCGATCTCCTCGAGCTTGTAGACCGCGCGCGCAAGGAACCCCTCGCGTTTCGCCTGCTGGTGAAACTTGTCGTGGCGGGCGCTGCGGTCGTCGAGACGCTTCTTCATAAGACAGACAAAAACAAAAGCCGGCCAAGGCGGCCGGCTGTGTTGATCGCGATGTTCGCGATGATCGTGATGACCGTGTCGGTGAGGCGGTTAGCCGCGACCCGCAGCGGCCTTCTTCGAGGCCTTGAGCGGGTTCTTCGAGCGAACCTCTTCCTTGCCCATGCCCTTGCGCTTGTACGTCGTCCGCGTCGCGGCGGCGGTCACGACCACGTAGTCGTTCGGCGCGCCGGGGACGCCACCACGGACGAGGATGCAGTTGTCCTCGCCGAGGATGCGGTACAGCTGGAGGTTCTGGATGGTCTTCTTCTCGTTACCCATCTGACCCGACATGCGCTTGCCCTTGTGGACCTTGCCGGGCGTGGCGCGGCAGCCGATTGATCCGCCGTGGCGGAAGTACTCGTGGTTACCGTGGGTGCGGGGCTTGCCGCTCATCTTGTGGCGCTTGAGCCCGCCCTGGTGACCCTTACCCTTGCTCGAGCCCTCGACGTCGAGGACCGCGCCATCGACGAAGACGTCGGCAGCGGTGAGGGTCTGACCGACCGTGTACTTCGCCGCGTCCGCCGCGTCGAGCCGGAGCTCGCGGATGAAGCGCTGCGGCTTGAGGTTCGCAACCTTGACCTCGCCGAGCTCAGCCTTGTTGGCGAGGCGAACCGGCTTCTCGTCGAAGCCGAGGACGAGGGCCGAATAGCCATCGCGCTCGACGGTACGAATACCGAGGACGAAGTTGGGGCCCGTCTGGATCACGGTCACGGGAATGGACTCGCCATCCTCCGCAAACACCTGAGTCATTCCGAGCTTCTTACCGAGTAGTCCGTGCCTGGGCGCCATACAATCGTGCTCCTGAAGGGCGAGATTCATACCTGTCGCGCACTTGCCCGTCAAGCCGGCATCACCCTTCGATTACCCTCAGGTCGGGATCCGGAACACCCGATGGGTGTTTTCGACGGTGATCCGCGCCAAGTCCTCGTAAGTTAAGCCGGCGCATGCCGCGATGACGCGCGCGGTGTGGACCACGAAGGCCGGCTCGTTGCGCTTTCCCCGCTCCGGGATCGGCGCGAGGTAGGGACAGTCGGTCTCGACGAGGATCCGGTCGTGGGGGACCTGGGCGACCGCGTCGCGGATCGGCTGGGCCGTCTTGTAGGTCGCGATCCCCGAGAACGACACGTAGCAGCCGAGCTCGGCATACGCCCGCGCATCGTCGGGGGTGCCCGTGAAGCAGTGGATCACGCAGCCGAGGGCGGGCGCGCCGCCAGCGGCGAGGATCGCGCGCGCCTCGGCGTGAGCATCCGAGCCATCCGCGGGCTTGTTGTCGCGGCCCCGGATGTGGCAGACGACCGGCTTGTCCACGCTGCGCGCGAGCGCGATGAACCGCGCGAACGCGACGCGCTGGGCCTCGCGATCGGAGTGATCGTAGAAATAGTCGAGCCCGGTCTCGCCGATCGCCACGACGCGCGGGTGGCGCGCGAGGCGCTCGTGCGTGGCCCACCAGTCGGGCGTCATCTGCGCCGCGTCGTGCGGATGCGTCGCCACCGTGGCCCAGATGTCTGGATCGCGCTCGGCGAGGGCGACGGAGCGCTCCGCGGACGACGGATCGCCGACCGCCCCGATCACGATCATGCGCTTCACGCCGGCCGCGCGGGCCCGCGCGAGCACCGCTTCGCGATCGCCGTCGAACTCGGGACCGTCGACGTGGGCGTGGCTATCGAACAGCCCGAGGCCGGATCCCGCGATCGTCGAGCTACTCGTCGTCGTCATCATCGCCCTCGTCGAGCGACTCGCCGCGTTCGCGCGCCTCGAGCTGACGGAGGGCGAGGCCGATGGCATCGGCGAGCTCGGCGCCCTTGCTGCTCTTGAGCAGCTTCTCGAGCGGCGGGACGGCCCAGTCGGCGGTGCCCGCGAGCCCGAGTTGCTCGACCGCGAGGCTGCGGACGTGGACCTTGCGCGCGCCGAGCGCCATGATGAGGACGCGCCGCGCGATCGCCGCGTGCTCGGACTCGGGCACCAGCTCGCACAGCTTGCCGGCGGCCAGGACGGTCGCCTCGGGGGGCGTCTTCTTGTCCCCGATCGCGAACGCGAGGGCCATCATGTCGTCGGGGCCGCCGAGCAGGGACAGCGCGGTGATCGCGTCCCAGCTGCGATCGGGATCCATGATCGCGGTGATCAGCAGCGGCCGACCGCGATCGTTGCCGAGGTCCGCGAGCGCGTACGCGACGTCGAACCGGGTGACCGGATCGGCGTGATCGAGCTTCTTGAGCAGCGCGGGGCTCGCCGACACGTCGGCGAGCGCGCCGAGGGCGAGGGCGGCGGCGCCGACGACCTGGGGGTCGCGGTCGTCGAGGGCGGCGAGGATCGGCTCGTACGCGCGCTCCTCGTCGATCTCGGCGATCGAGGACACGGCCTGGAAGCGCAGATCGGCCGGGCCCTCCTTGAGCGCGGTCGCCAGCGGCGCGAAGCCGGCGGGATCGCCGATCGAGCCGAGCGCGATCGCGGCGTGCTGGCGCACGATCGGGGTGCCGTCGTCGAGCTTCTTGACGATCTTGGGGATCGCGGACGCATCACCGAGCGATCCGAGCGAGCCGCACGCCTCGGCGCGGACCTCGGGGAGGTCGTCGTCGAGCGCGGCGATCAGCGCCTCGACTGCGCGGCGCCTGGCGGCCGGATCGGAGATGTCGCCGAGGGCCTGGGCGGCGGCGGCGCGCGCCTTGCCGCTACCTTGTGCGAGATCGCGGAGCGCGGCCTCGAGAGTGATCGTCGAAGACGGAAACAGGAACGACATTTCGGCGCTACTGTGTCATGCGGCGGGCCGAGCGTCATCGTCTTGGGGAGGCGGCGGTGGCCATCTCGAGCGTCGCGACCGTTTCGACCTTGTCTTTCGGCACCGCGGCGACGATCGCGTCGTACAGGGCCGTCCGATTCTCGATGTCGTAGGGGGCGGGGGCACCGTCGCCGGGCACGAGCAGGCTGCGCTCGGGGCTGCCGCCATCGACGAAGCACGTGTGCGTGGTCGGCGAGGCGACCAGCCGCGCGACCTCGGTCCACGCGAGCCGGAACCGGCGCCGGGTCGGGGTGCCGACCTCGAGTCCGTCGGCATCGACCGTGACGGCGAGCCGCCACGACGGCGAGAGCAGGTAGCCGCCGCCGAGCAGGATGCCGACCGCGCCGGTGGCGAGCGGCAGGACGAGGAACCCGAGCGCTCCGGCGAGCGCGGTCAACGCGCCCCCGACGCCCATCGCGACGATCGCGACGCCGCGATAGCGAGGGCGAAACCTGAACCGCGCGCTCATTTCGTGATGTAGGCGGCGATCGCGGCGCGGGTCTCGAGCGCGATCGACTCGAACAGGACGCCGAACCCCTTGGGCAGGGTCGTCATCGCGTTCGCGGTCGGCAGCTCGCAGTCCTCGGTGCGCTGCCACAGCACCCAGCCGACGGCATCGATCTGGCCGATGCCTCGGACCTCGAACTTCACGGCGACCCGCGACAGCAGGGGCAGGGGCTGTCCCGAGATGAACGCGCCGTTGGTCGACAGATCGCGGACGACGGCAGGGAACCGCTGGCCGACCGACGTGACGTCGGCCTCGACGCGGCGAAACACGGCCGCGAGGTTCGGATGCAGGAGCATCGGCACCTGGCCGATCGATTCGATCACCGCGGGTGCGTTGACGACGAGGCGCTGGGCGCGGCGGAGCTCCGACACGGGGCTATCGTACCCGGGTTCCCGGTGGCACGTCGCCATCGAGCGCGGAAAGCCCGAGGATCGCGTCGTCGCCGGCGGCGAGGATCATGCCCTCGCTGCGCACGCCGCGGATCTCGGTCGGCGCGAGGTTGGCGACGACGATGACCTGACGTCCGATCATCGCGGCGGCCGGGTACTTCTCGGCGATGCCGGCGACGATCGATCGCGGCTGGGCCTCACCGAGATCGACCGTGAGGTGGAGCAGCTTCGTCGTCCCGGTGACCGGCTGCGCGGCGAGGACGCGCCCGCTGCGGAGCTCGAGCTTCTTGAAGTCCTGGATCGTCGCGGGCCCGGGCAGCGGCTCGGGCTCCTTGAGCTTCTTGGCCTTCTTCGCGGCGGCGGGCGCTGGCTCGGTCGTGGGCGGGAGCGCGGTCGCGCGCAGCTCGGCCGGCACCAGCCGCTCGACGATCGCGTCCTGCTGCTTGGCGTCGAGCCGCGGGAACAGCGGCGTCGTCGCGGTCGGTGGCGTGAGGTCGAACGCCTGCATCATGAGATCGCCGTCGACCTCGGTGGGCCAGGTCGCGGGGCCAGCCCCGAGGATGTCGCGCACGATCTTCGACGTGTGCGGCATCACCGGCGCGATGAGCCGGCTGATCAGGTGCAGGCTCGACAGCAGCATGTACATCGTCTGTCGGGTCGTGGCGTGGTCGTCGCCCTTGAGCTGCTTCCACAGCGCGGTGTCGTTGACGTAGCGGTTGACCTCACCGACGAAGCGCCAGATCGCCTCCAGCGCGCGGTTGGGCGCGAGCTGCTCGAGGTGGTGCGTCGCATCTTTGATCGCGAGGATCGCGCTCGTGACGAGCTCGCTGTTCTGCGTGGTGAGCTGCGCCGGCCGGGTCGGCAGGTGGCTCGCGGCGAACCCCTGGCCGAGCAGCGTGATGCTGCGATTCACCAGGTTGCCGAGGTCGTTCGCGAGGTCGGACGTGTAGCGCCCGAACAGCGACTCGAACGTGAAGTCGCCGTCGTTGCCGAGCGGCACCTCGCGGAGCAGGTAGTAGCGCATCGCGTCGACGCCGATCGGGAAGCCGTACGACGACGGCTCGCCGAGCGCGGTCGCGAGCTCGATCGGGCCGATGCGGGTCGCGGGCATCGACTTCGAGATCTTCTCGCCCCGGATCGTCCACCAGCCGTGGGCGACGATCGACTTCGGCAGCGGGAGGTTCGCGGACATCAGGAACGCCGGCCAGTACACCGCGTGGAAGCGCAGGATGTCCTTGCCGATCAGGTGGACGGCCTCGCTCCAGAACTTCTCGACGCGCGGGCCACCGAGCTCGCCGTGGTCGCACAGCGCCGAGTAGTAGTTCGTCAGCGCGTCGAGCCACACGTAGATCACGTGCGACCGACCCTCGGGGTCCGCCTCGGGCACCGGGATGCCCCACGCGAAGCTCGTGCGCGAGACCGACAGGTCCTTGAGGCCGCCGCGGAGGAACGCGAGGATCTCCGAGCGGTACTGCTCGGGGCGGATGAACTGCGGGTTCTTCTCGACGTGCTCGATCAGCCGCTCGGCGTACTTCGACAGCCGGAAGAACCACGAGCGCTCCTTGTCGAGCCACTCGACGGGACGCGCCTTGTGCACCTTGCAGTGGAACGCCTCGGCGACCTTGTCGAGGTCGCTCTCCTTGTAGAACGCCTCGCAGCCGACGCAGTACCAGCCCTGGTAGGTCTCGAGGTAGAGGTCGCCGGCCTGCGAGATCCGGTGCCACAGCTTGCCGACGATGTGCTTGTGGCGCTCCTCGGTGGTGCGGATGAAGTCGTCGTTCTCGATGCCGAGCGTCTTCCACGCATCGGCGAAGCGAGGCGCGACCCGGTCGCAGAGCTGCTGCGCGGTGAGCCCCTGCTTGATCGCGGCCTCCTCGACCTTCTGCCCGTGCTCGTCGGTGCCGGTCAAGAACCACGTCTCGTCGCCGCGCATGCGATGGAACCGCGCGAGCGTATCGGCGACGATCGTCGTGTAGGCGTGCCCGAGGTGGGGCACGTCGTTGACGTAGTAGATCGGGGTCGTCAGGTAACTGCGCTGCTGGGTCACGGCTGCCTCTTACGCTTCGTCGTCATCGCCGCCCAGGGACGGATCTCGCGAGGGGTCGTCGTCTGGCATCGCGTCCTCGTCGTCGAGCAACATGCTCGAGGGGTTCTCGGGCTCGGGTAGGTCGACGTCGGCGACGATCGGCGTCGGCAGACGCACCTCGGGCTCGTCGTCCGCCTCGTCGTCGGCCTCGTCCGTGCTGGGCACGGCGAGCGCACCGCTGGCCATGATCGGATCGGGTGCACGGCGCGGGTCCGGCGCTCCCGGCGGACGAGCGCTGCGATCGCCCTGACGGGGGCCGCGCTCGGCGCGGGCCTCCTGGGGCGGTTGCGTGCCCGGCGGGAACAGCGGCTTGACCTCGGTCGCGGCGATGACCTCGCTGTCACCCATGCCGTACGACACGCGCACCCGCTGGCGGAGCACGTCGACCTCGACCACGCGCCCTTCGCCACGCGGCGAGACCACGCGCTTGCCGAGCTTGGGCAAGCCCTTGCGCATCTCGGCGTAGCCGGCCTGCTCGTAGACGAGGCAGCACTTGAGGCGGCCACACTGACCGGAGACCTTGGTCGGGTTGAGGACCAGGCCCTGATCCTTGGCCATCTTGATGGAGACCGGCACGAAGTCGGGCAGCCACGTCGTGCAGCACAGCGTGAGGCCGCACGAGCCGATGCCGCCGACTGCCTTGGCCTCGTCGCGGACGCCGAGCTGGCGGAGCTCGACGCGCATGCCGCTCTCCGAGCCGACGTCATGGAGGAACTGCCGCATGTCGAGCCGATCGTCGGACGTGTAGTAGACGATCAGCTTGCCGCCACGCCCAGCGCCTTGCAGCTCGACGCGATAGACCTTGAGCGGCATCCGCAACGCGGCGGCCTTGTCCTTCGCGATGCGGAGCATGCGCAGGCGATCCGCGGCGCCGTCGGCCTCGGTCGCGAGGTCGCGCTCGGTCGCGCGCCGGAGCACTCGCCGGAGCCGCTGATCGCGCACGGCCTTGCGCGTCGGGGTCGTCGCGATGTAGCCGACGCGCTGGCCGCGCTCGCTGTCGACCAGCACGGCCTCGCCGTGCTGGTAGTCGTCGCCGGCGGCGTCGAACCACGACACGCGCCCCGCGGCGACGAAGCGGACGCCGACGACGTTCGCGGTCTCGCCACCCGGACGCCCGCTCGGCGCGGGCCCATCGACGAGGGCGTGGGTGGTCGGATCGCCGTCGCTGGCGGGCGGCTCGACGGGCAGATCCGCCGCCAGCGCGACGATCACCTTCGGCGGGCCGTCCTCGTCGACGCCCCACTGCTCCGACGGCGTCGAGGGCGCGGCGTCGTCGACGTCGTCGTGCGCGACGACGCGCTGCTTCTGCTCGAGGCGCGGCGCCGAGGGAGGTGCCTGGGTCACCTGGGGCGTCTGGGTCGTGGTCGTCGCGGGCGCGCGCGGCTCGCGCGGCTCACGGGGCTCACGGGCTGGCTGAGGCGGCCGGTTGTTGCGCTGATCGGGGCGCTGTTCGGGGGGGCGGCTGCCCTCGGGGCGTGGGCCGCGCGCCTCGCGGGGGCTGCGATCACCACCGCGTTCGCGACGTGCGCGTCCACCGGCTGCGGGATCGGTCGCCGGCGCGCTGGTCGGCGTGTCGGCGGACGCACCGTCGGTGCGTGGCCCGCGCGACTCGCGACGCGATCGACCGCGCTCGTTCCGTCGCGGCTCGCTGGTCGGGGCGCCCTCGGTTGGTGGGGGGCCGGCGGCGATCGTCGCGATCGTCGCGATGGGTCCGACGGCGCTCGTCGCGCCGTCACGTGCCCCGCCACGATACTCGCGCCGCGGCCGATCTCCGCTCGTGCTCGGGCTGTCGCCCACAGGTATAGGTGTGACCACGACCGCCGCCGGCGGGCTCGCGGGGGCGGCGGAGGTGCCGCTCGCTGGACTCTCACCGTCCGGGCCACCCACGGCACCGGTCCCGCGTCGGCGCCGCCGTCGGCGACGCTTGCGCGGCTCGCCGGTCGTCGCATCGGCGCCGGCAGGGGCGTCATCAGGGCCGTCGTCGGGACCGTCGTCGGGGCCGTCGTCGCTATCGGTGCTCATGAGATCGCCGCGAGGCCATCGAGTTGCACGACGAGCGCTTCGATGGCGAGCTGGGGGTTCGCGTTGTGAATCGCCACGGCGGTATGCCACGACAATACCGTCTGCGCGCGCGCCGAGGCTCGGCGTGCGCGTTGTGGGTCGGCGGACGCGGCAGCCCGCGCGACGCCGTGAAGCGTCCGCGCGGCCGCGATCAACACCGGCCCGGCGTCGCCCTTGCCCTCGCTGATCCGCGAGGGCAGGGTGAGGTCGTGCTCGTCGCCCGCGAGCTCGGCGCCGAGCGCCGCGATGCGCTCCGCGCGCGCCGGGTCGGCGTCGATCGGCAGCGGTGCGCCGCCACCGAACCGGACGCGCTGGCAGCGGCTGCGGATCGTCGGGAGCAGCTGCTCGGGGGCGGTGGTGCACAGGACGAACGCCGTTCGCGCCGGCGGCTCCTCGAGGGTCTTGAGCAGCGCGTTCGCCGCGGGTGGCGCCATCGCGGTCGCCTCTTCGACGATGTACACGCGCACGAGCGCCTCGTGGGGAGGTAGGCCGATGCGCCCGAGCACCTGCGATCGGACGCTCTCGATCGGCACGATCTGCGCGGCGCCCTCGCGGACGAGCGTCACGACGTCGGGGTGGATCCCCGATGCGATCTTCGCGCACGAATCGCAGGTGCCGCAGCCGACCCCTCGCGCCTGGACGCAATTGAGGGCCATCGCGAACGCGAGCGCGGTATCGCCGAGCGGAGATCCCGGCGGTCCGGAGAACAGATACGCGTGGGCGACGCGATCTCGTTCGATCGCGCCGCGCAGCGTTTCGACGACGCGCGGCTGATCGAGGCTCTCCCAGACGGACACGACGGGGACGCTAGCACGTGACGCGGCCAGCGCGCGATTCGTCGTCGCAGGGCATGCTAGCTTGCCGCGAAATGTCGCAGCAACCACGGCCGAAAACCGGCACTGGACCGCAAGTACCCAGCAGCGAAGGTGGTCCGCAGTTCGCGGCGTTCCGCGACGTGCCGAAGACCGGCGTGATCTTCGTGACGAGCGAGGCGACCAAGCGCGGCTACTCGTCCTCGTCGGACGAGTGGTGCAACCTCGGGCAGGGCATGCCCGAGAGCGAGACGCTCGTCGGAGCGCCCCCACGCATCTCCGAGCTGCCGATCCTCCCTGGCGATCAGGAGTACGCCCCGGTCGCCGGGTTGTGGGAGCTGCGCGAGGCGGTCGCCGGCTACTACAACGAGCTGTTCCGGCGCGGCATGGGGAGCAAGTACTCCGCCGAGAACGTCTCGATCTCCGGCGGCGGGCGCACGGCCCTGACCCGCGTCGCGTCCTCGCTCGGGCACATCAACCTCGGCCACTTCCTGCCGGACTACACCGCGTACGAGGAGCTCCTCGACGTGTTCCGGCTGTTCTCGCCGATCCCGATCCTGCTCGAGAGCGAGCGTGGCTACGCGTTCTCGCCGACGGATCTTCGCCGCGAGGTCCTCGGCCGCGGGCTCGCGGCGATCCTCGCGTCGAACCCGTCGAACCCGACGGGCAAGGTCATCGGCGGCAGCGATCTCGCCGAGTGGGTGTCGATCGCCCGCGAGCTCGACTGCTCGATGATCTTCGACGAGTTCTACTCGCACTACATCTGGCGCCCGGATCTCGTGCCCCGCCCGGCGCACCCCGACGATCCGACGTCGCGTGCGGTCGCGCCGATCGAGACGGCGGCGCGCTACGTCGAGGATGTCGATCGCGATCCGATCGTGATCCTCGACGGGCTCACCAAGAACTGGCGCTACCCCGGCTGGCGGATCACGTGGACGGTCGCCCCGAAGAAGATCATCGAGGGCGTCGCGTCGGCAGGCTCGTTCCTCGACGGTGGGGGATCCCGGCCCCTGCAGCGCAAGGCGATCGAGCTGCTCGCGCCGGCCAACACGCTCTGGGAGACCCGCGCGATCCACGCCGAGTTCGCCAAGAAGCGCGCGCGGATGCTCAACGGCCTGCGCGATCTCGGGTTCACGGTCGACCTGCCACCCGAGGGCACGTTCTACGTGTGGGCGTCGGCGCAGCACCTCCCGCCGTCGATCAACGACGGCATGTCGTTCTTCCGGGCGGCGCTCGATCGCAAGGTCATCACGGTGCCGGGCGAGTTCTTCGTCGTCGATCCCGGCAAGCGCCGGGGCGGGCGGACGTCGCGGTTCCGCCGCCACCTGCGGTTCTCGTTCGGGCCGACGATGGCGCGCCTCGATACCGCGCTCGAGCGCCTCGGCGACATGATCAAGAACG
>JAPLLF010000520.1 GCA_026387715.1 Pseudomonadota bacterium | reverse complement strand
GTCGCCCGCGGCCTGGCGCGCCACGAGGAGCACCGCGGCGCACGCGCCCGAGCCCGGCGCGTCAGCGGCCGCGGCGACCGCGGCCGTCGCGTCGTCGGTGCGCCCGTGGGCGACGGCCAGCGCGGCGATCTCCTCGGCGAGCGTGAGGTCGATCCGCTCGCGCGACGCGACGAGCGCGGCCTCGAACGCGGTGTTCGCGTGCGCCGCCGCCGCCGAGGGATCGCCCTGGGCCTCGGCCGCCCGGGCGAGCTCGAGGTGCGCGCGCGCGCGCTCCCACGGCACCAGCCTGGGCGCGTCGAGCGCCGCGAGCAGCGACATCCGCGCCGCCGCCACCTCCCCGGCCGCGAGCTGCGAGCGCCCGAGCAGGATCCGGGTCGCCGGTCCCGGGGCGCGCCTGGTCGCCTCGGTGGCGAACCGACGCGCCGTCGCGGCGTCGCCCTGCGCGAGCGCGATGTCGGTCAGCCGGAGCGCGGGGGCGACGTCATCGCTCGCGGCGAGCGCGCGCTGCAAGACGCTGCGCGCCGCGGCGGGTAACCCGAGCGCCCAGTAGCGAGCGCCCCGCTCGAGCAGCGCTGCCATCGCCCACAGTGTAGATCAGCTCGCGCGAACCTGGTTCGAGCGCGCGCACTCAGATCGAGGGCTTCGAGCTACGCGAGCGCCTTCTTGCGATCAGCGACGTGCTTGTCGAGGCCATCGAGCGCGTCGTCGAGCTTCGCGCGGCCCTCGCCGCGGTAGTCGGCCTCGTTCTTCGAGTCCTTGAGCGCGAGCAGCGCCTTCTCGATCGCCTCGTTGTCGGCGACCATCCGGGCGCGCACGGCGTCGTGCATCTCGCAGAAGCTCGCGTAGAAGTCCTGGAGCATGTCGCCGCTCCGCAGCGGTGTCACCCGGCCGAGCTTTCCCGCGGCCATGCGGTCGAAGTACATCGAGACCTTGTAGAGCGGCCCCGCGACCTTGTGGGTCATGATCAGGAGGTAGCCCGAGAGGATGATCGCGAGGCCGACGCCGACGCCGACCATCGTCAGCGCGTCGTTGCGATCCTCGCGCGCGAGCTGCTCGGGGATGTTCTTGCTGAGATCCTGGGTCTGCTTGTCGTTGAACTGCGCGTCGAGGTTCATCAGATCGCGCTCGATCGACGAGCTCGCCTTGTGGCGCTGCTGGTAGATCATGATGCCGAGCGAGCCGGCGATGAAGCCGGACAGCAACGTCACGAGGATGATGTAGCGAAGCTGCAGCTTGCGGTCGAGCATGTAGTTCGACAGCTTGCGCTTGTGCTTCGGGCGCGGCCCCGACGGAGCGGCGGGTGCCTGAACGGGTGCGTCACTCAATGGTCTTCTCCTTGCGCCCGAGGATCGCGCGTAGCTCGGCGACCGCGGCGTGCTCGCCCGCACCGGCGGATTCGGCGGCGGCGATCACCGCCTTGAGCTGGGCGATGTCGGCCTTCTCGAGCTCGACGACCCCGGCGTGCGCCGTCTTGAAGTGGTCGTAGAACGACACGAGCTGATCGCCCTTGCGCAGGTTGTAGACCTTGTCGAGGCGACCATCGCGCATCTTGCCGAGGTAGAGGCTGACCTTGAACAGCGGGCCGGCCACCTTGTGGGTCATCTTGATGCCGTAGACGCCGAGCCCGACGAGGAGCAGGAGGCCACTACCGATCAGGACGAGGAAGATCTGCAGCTTGCCGCGGTCGAGCTCGGCGAGGTTGCCGACGTGCTGGATCTCGCACGACCAGTGCTCGGCGATCGTGTCGGTGTAGCCGACGGGCAACGTGAACGTCAGCTGCAGCGTGCTCTCGTCGAGCGTGGGCTTGGCGCGCCGCGACTTCGCGGGCACGTCGTGCTTCTTGCCACCGACGCACTCGATGACGGCGATCTTCGCCGCGTGCAGCGGCTCGAGGTTCTCGTCGTAGCCGAGCCGGTAGTCGACGATGTCGTCGCACGCGGCCACGGCGGTGACGACGAGCGGCTTGCCACCGGCGGTCGGCGTGCACTTGAGCTCGGCCTCGGCGGTGCACCACGATGCAGCGACCGCGGCGACGAGCGGATCGGCACCCACCGGACCACCGGCGCTGCCGCTGCCAGATGGCGTGTTGCTGCCGGTGTCGCTGCCGGCGTCGCTGCCCACAGCCGCGCTGCCGGTGGTGGCGCTGCCCGCTGCGGCGCTGCCGGCGCCATCGTCGACCGGGTCGGTCGAGCCCGAGCCATCGTCGACCGGCCCCGTCGCGCCCGCGAGTGTTGGGATCGGTGTGCAGGTCTCGCCGAGGATGCCGACCTTCGACACCGTCGTCGCCTCGTTGGCCTTCGACATCACGCTGTAACCCAGCAGCACCATCAGGATGGCCGCGAG
>JAPLLF010000552.1 GCA_026387715.1 Pseudomonadota bacterium | reverse complement strand
CGCCGGTCAGCTCACCGCGCTCGCGGTCTACGTCGCGGCCCTCGAGGTGCCCGTCCGCACGGTCCGATCGACCGCGGATGCCGATCGTGGCCGCGCGCTGTTCGAGACCGTCGGCTGCGCGAGCTGTCATCAGCCGCGCCTCGTCCTCACCCAGGCCCGCGTGACGATCGGGACGTTCGTCGTCGAGCTGGACCGGGATGCCGAGGCACCACGGATCGCGTTCGACGCCGCCGCCGCCGGCTATCCCGTCGAGCTGTTCAGCGACCTCAAACGTCATGACCTCGGTCCCGATAACGCGTCGCGTCAGCTCCACGGGGGGGTCGCGCCGCGGCTCTACCTCACCCGTCGGTTGTGGGGCGTCGCAGATTCGGGGCCTTACTTGCACGACGGCAGCGCCGCGACGATCGAGACCGCGATCGCCCGCCATGGCGGCGAGGCCGCGCTCGCCCGCGACAACTGGGACACCCTCGCCCTGCCCGATCGGCGCGCCCTGCGAACGTTTCTGGGATCGCTCCGCCGCGAGCCCCGACTCCAGATCCCATAGCGTCGCTGCCACGTTCCGGGATACGCTCCAGGGAACATGCGTATTTTCGTGCTCGTGATCGCCGGCGTGATCGGTGGTGGTCTTGCGACGTCAGGTTGCGAGTCGTGTCCCGATGGTGCTTCGGGAGGCAGCCTCTACTGCCACGCGGAGACCTGCCGCGCCGAGGAGACGACCTGCGCCGGCATCTGCGCCGACCTGCAGAACGATCGCGACAACTGCGGCGCCTGCGGCACGAGCTGCGGCGACGGCATGTCGTGCTCGCAAGGCCAGTGTTCCGAGAGCTGCGCGGGCACCGAGACGCGCTGCAACGGAACCTGCACCGACACGACCTCGGACCCGACCAACTGCGGGACCTGCGGCACCACCTGCAGCGCGTCCCAGACCTGCAACAACGGCACGTGCGGCTGTCCGACCGGCGACCTCGTCTGCGGGGGGCTCTGCACCGACCCGGCGACCGACGAGCAGCACTGCGGCGCGACCAGCGACTGCCTCGGCAACAACGCCGGCACGATCTGCAGCGCCAACCAGGCTTGCTCGGGCGGCGCGTGCGTGTCGACGCTGTTCTACCGCGGCAGCTTGCCCGCCTCGACGGGACGCTGGACCTACGGTGGCGTGCTCGGCCTCGACGGCGCCAACGCCGACTGCAACCTGCACTTCGCGGGTAGCCAGGTGTGCTCGGCCGACAAGCTCGCGCTCGCGCAGGCCAAGAACGAGCTCATCAACGCGACCGACTACAACAACGTCGCGGTCACCGACTGGTGGATCGACGATCCGACCGCGACCCCGGATGCGCGCTGCAACTTCGTCTCGCAGGAGAACCTGCCGTGGACCTACCAGACGGCGCACCTCGGGCACTACAGCAAGTTCGTGTCGCTGACCCCGGCCACCGGCGTGATCACCCCGGTGCAGACCGGCAACATCGCCGCGAGCACGGGCCTGTGCTCGCAGACCCGGTTCGTCGCGTGTTGCTCGATCGCGACCGCGCCGTAGCCGCGTTCGTCACCGCATGCGTCTGCGCGGGGGCGTGTCAACGCGCGACGCCGGCCGCGTGTCCGCCGGGCTCGACGGTCAGCTCGCCGCACACCTGCCTCGTC
>JAPLLF010000016.1 GCA_026387715.1 Pseudomonadota bacterium | reverse complement strand
GGTGCGATGCTGCCGGCCACACCCGATGACGATGCCGTGGCCCGCGCTCGACGACACCCTGCTCGCCCAGGCGGCGCAGACCTTCAACTTCCGGCTCGGCCACCCGATCCCGCTCGCGGTCACCCGCGACGGCAGCGTGCTGTTTCGCCGCACGCCACCGCGCGCGTTCACCTCGGATCTCTACGAGCTCGCACCCGACGGCACGATCCGCACGCTGGTCGCCTCGTCCATCCCGCAGCCGGTGTCGGTGATCGAGATCCGTGCCCAGCGCCGGTCTGGCGGCAGCCCGAGCCGCTCGGCGTTGTCGTCGTCGAGGGTGACGTCGCGCGTCTCGATCGTCAGCGTCCCGACCTTGTTCATCGCGTCGGCGGCGTTGAGGCTCAGGTTGATCAGCGCCTGCGAGATCTGACCGCGATCGACGTCGACGACCGCGCTCGTGCCCGGTGTGTGGGCGATCGTGATCGATCGCGGGAGCGTGTGCGCGAGGAGCGGGCCGATCTCGTCGACGATCGCCGCGACGCTCGTCGGCCGCCGCTGGTACTGGCCGCGGCGACTGAACGCGAGCAGGCTCCGCATCAGGTCGGCGCCGCGCTGCGCCTCCTGCGTGATGGTGATGCAGTCCGCGCGCACCGCCGGGTCGACCACGACGTCGAGGATCCCCTCGGCCACGCCGAGCACGCCGGCGAGGATGTTGTTCATGTCGTGCGCCATCCCGGCGGCCAGCGTCCCGACCGACTCGAGCCGCTGGGCGTGCACGAACTGTTCGCGCAGCCCCTCGCGCTCTCGCTCGGCGCGCCGACGTTCCTCGAGCTCGCGCGACAACTCGGCCGCGGTGGCGTGGAGCTCATGCGCCCGACGCTGCTCCTCCAGCCGCAGCGACTCGGCCGTGCTCATCGTGCGTCGCAGAAACAGGCCGATCCAGCAACCCGCGAGCGCGGCCCCGAACACCCCGGAGATGAACATCGGAGCGTGCGGACCGGCGTCGCGCAACGCCAGCGGGACGTAGAGGCCCGCGACGATCGTGGTGGACGCCACGGCCCATCGGAAGCTGAGCTGCAGCGCCGCGGCGGTGAGCTCGATCGTCAGCGTCATCAGCAACCAGGTCTCGCCGTTGCCGAGCTGCGCCGCCAGCGTCGTGATCGGGGCCAGCATCCACGCCCCCGCCGCGACCACGTGTCCGTAGCGCGGCGGCACGACGCGCCGACGGAGGGCGATGGACAGCACGATCCCCACGCCGACCGCGATCCCGTCGATCGCCAGGACCCACGTCGTCAGCGGGATCCCCAGGAGCGGGCTCACGCCGACCGCGAGGACGATCGCGATCGTGACCAGCGGCAGCGCCGCGGTCGCGCGATCGAGCGCGGCCTTGGCGAGGACCTCCGAGATCATCTCCTCGTCGCGCCGATCGCTCACCTGCGCACCACCATCCGTCGATTGTGCCTCAGGGTCGAGGCCTACGCTCACGCCTTGTAGGCGATCGCCGCGCTGGTCGGCCCGGCGAGCGGGACGACCTCGGTGCGCTGGAAGCCCGCGGCCTTGCACCAGCCATCGAACTGCGCCCCCGTGTAGTCGAAGCCGCCCGGGAGCTCGATCAGCATGTTGAGCGACATCAGCAGCCCGAACGTGTTCTCGCGGCGCGCGTCGTCGATCACGTTCTCGATCGCGATGAGGCGTCCGCCCGACGGCAGCGCGTCGAACGCCTTCTTGATCAGCCCCAGCTTCTCGGCCTCGTTCCAGTCGTGGAGGATGTTGCCCATCGTGATCACGTCGGCCTTCGGCAGGGGATCCTTGAAGAAGTCGCCGGCCATCACCTCGACGCGGCCCATCGCCCCCATCGCCTCGACGTGGCGCTTCGCCACCGGCACCACCGGGGCCAGGTCGAAGCTGGTGCACGCG
>JAPLLF010000018.1 GCA_026387715.1 Pseudomonadota bacterium | reverse complement strand
GTCGGCGGACGTCTTCCACATCGGCCGGCTGGTCGCGAGATCGAACGCGACGATGGTCCGTGGCGCCCCGGCCTCGACGAGGAACACCCGCGGCTGGCGGGCGCCGTTGAGCGGCGAAGGCTGGTCGGGGAGCTTGCGCCGCGCGAGGGTCTGATCGAGCGCGTAGCGGTTGTTGTCGTCGGCCGAGAGCTTGAAGCCGGACTTCGGGCCGCACGCGGTGAGCGCGATGCAAGCGGTCGCGAGGGTCACGACGACGGCGAGCGCGCGGCGGCTCACTTGCCACCTCCGAGCCGCGCGTTGACGATGCCCTCGGCCTCCACGCGGGACGGCTTGACCGGCTTGGGGGGCGTCGCGTCGACGTACTCGGCCAGCACCATGACCGCGCTCTTGTCCTGGATCTTGCCGATCGCGCGCACGATCTCGACCTTCGCCGCGTCCGAGCCGAAATCCGGGCGCTTGAGGATCAAGCCGAGGCACAGGGCGAGCGTGGCGTCGGGCACCTTGCCGAGCCGATCGGCGATCTTAGCCGCGAGGTCGACGTCGGCGAGCGCCGCGAGCCCACGCGCCGCGGGCTCCTCGCCGAGCTCGAGGAGCATCATCAACGGCTCGACGGCAGCCCGGATGTGCCCGCGACCTGCGGCGGTGGCCGCGGCCCCGCGCACGATGCCGGCGTGATCGTGGAGCGCGGCGATCACCGCCGCGGTCGCCACCGGATCGGGATAGCCGGCGAGCGAGGCCACGGCGCTGCCGCGGACGTTCGGGTTGCGGTGCGTCGCGTAGCGCTTGAGGTGGGCCACGTCCGTCGGCGCCGGGTGCAGCGCGAGCGCGGCGAGCGCCTCGATCGCGACGGACGCAGGCAGGCCCATCGCGAGCGCGTCGAGCAGCGCGTCGTGCGCGGCGGGAACATCGGACATCCCGAGGGTTTGAGCCGCCCTGGCGGCAGCCTCGAGATCGGTCGCGCCGAGTTGCGTCACGAGCGGCGTGAGGTCCGGCGCCGCGACCGTGGGGGCCGTCTTGGGGGCCCTGGGTGCCTTGGATCCCACCTTGGGAGCCACCTTGGTGGCCACCGGCCTGGGTTGCGCGGCTGCGGTTCGCGCAGATCCGCCGAGCGCGAGTAGACCGACCCCCAGTCCCACGAGTCCCACGAGAAGTCGCCCGGTCGGTAGTGTGCTCTTCATACGATCGGTGTGGCGTACCCAAATCCACGCCGCACCGCAAGTTGCGTTACAACGTCACCGTGGATCCTGGTGTGTTGTCGATCCTGGCGTGTCCCCGCTGCCGTAGCGCGACGCCCTTTGCCGACCTGCGTCGGCTGCGCTGCAAGTCGTGCGGGGCCGAGCTGTCTGGCTCGAACCCGACGGTGCTCGATCTGATCGACGTCCAGGGCGCCGGCGAGGTGACGACGACGAGCACCGAGCAGCGCCTGATGCAGAGCGACCTCGTCGCGCGCATCTACGAACGCATGTGGCGGCCGACGTTCGTGCGCCTGTTCGCGGGCAAGGGCGCCGGCGCCGCGGTCGGCGGCATCGCCGGCGAGGTCTTCATCCACAAGCACGGGCTCTCGCTCGACGATCGCCCCGGGCCCTGGCTCGACCTGTCGTGTGGTCCCGGCGCGTTCGCGCGCGCGCTGGCCGCCGCGGCTCCCGGGGCGTTGATCGTCGGGCTCGACATCAGCAAGGCGATGCTCGACGTCTCGGCGCAGCGGACCGGCGGCTACACGAACGTCGTGCTGGTGCGCGCCGACGCGCACGCCCTGCCCTTCATCGACGGGGCGTTCGGCGGCGTCAACAACGCCGGCGCGCTCCACGCCTACGACGATCCCGAGCTGGTGTTCCGCGAGATCCGCCGCGTGCTCCGCCCCGGTGGCATCTACGTCGGCTCGACGTTCGCCGAGGCGCCGTCGCTGCTCGGTCGGATCGCCGCGCGCGCCGCCGGCATCCGACGCTTCGAGCCCGCCGAGCTCCGCGCCTGGCTCCAGCGGATCGGCTTCGCGGACTACGAGGACGTGCGCCTCGGCGGCTCGCTCGTGTTCCGCGTTCGCCGACCGTAGCTGGTCGCTTCGACGAAAAACTACGGCCGGCGACGGCCGACTTCGACCTATACAAAAATATCGGCGAAATCATGTTGACTTATATAGCGAGCAGTTCTACGACGCGCGGATGGGTCGGACGATTCCGCTGCCGTGGCGCACGCATGGCGGGCCGCGCGCCGGTGCTGGCCGCCCGCCGCGGGGGAGCCGTTCGAGCGAGCGCCACAAGGCGCGCCCCCGGCTCGCCCCCGACCAGCCGCTCCACGTGGTGATGCGGGTCGTCGCCGGCATGAACCTGCGACGCGCGGCGACGTTCGCGGCCATCCGCGACGCGATGGCGATCGCGTCCCACCTGCGGATCGTCCACGTCAGCGTGCAGGCCACGCACGTCCACCTGATCGTCGAGGCCACCACCCGGCTGCGGCTCGCGCGGGGGATGCAGGGCTTCCAGATCTCGGCGGCCCGCCGGATCAACCGCGCGCTCGACCGCGAGGGCCAGGTGTTCGTGGACCGCTACCACGCGACCCCGCTGAGCTCGCCGCGTCAGGTGCGCAACACGATCGCGTACGTGCTCAACAACTGGCGCCATCACGGCCTCGCGAAGGCCGGAGCGTTCGATCCGTGCTCGAGCGCGGCCAGCTTCGATGGATGGAAGCCGACGGCGAGGAAGCCCGCGCCGTTCCTCGGTGCGCCACTGCCGGTGGCGACGCCGCGGACGTGGCTACTCGCGGTCGGCTGGCGTCGACATCAACTGGTTTCGGTCAAGGAGGTCCCCGGTGGCAATCACGCAGAATAGTCAGTGCGCACCCGCGGGCAGCTCGGCGCCCGCCATCCCTCGCTTCAGCAGGATCACGAGGAAGAGGCCGACGAGGATCGCCACCATCGCGATCCGGAAGCCATCCTCGAACGACATCACCATGCTCTGCGCGCGGAGCTTGAGCTCGACGATCGCCTCCGCCGGCAAGCCGCTCCCCTGATAGGCGGCGAGCCGCTGCTGGACGATCGGATCGTAGACGGTCACGTGCTGCGAGAGGTCCGCGGCGTGCGCGACCATCCCGTCGGCGACGACCTTGCCCATCCACGCGGTGCCGAGCGAGCCGCCGAGCTCGCGGGTGAGGTTGAACAGGCCGGTCGCGTTGCCGCGGGCGCTCGCGGGTAGGTCCGACAGCGCCGCGACCGAGACCGGGATGAAGATGAACGCGAGGCCGATCGCGCGCACGAGCTGGGGCATCACCAGGTCGCGGAAGCTGGCCTGATCGGTGAGCTGGGCGCCGAGGAACTGCGACAACCCCACGACGCTGACGCCGACGAGCAGCAGCGCGCGCGGATCGATCCTCGTCGAGAACTTGCCGACCAGCGGCATCAGGACGATCTGCGCGAGGCCGGCGAGCAGGAACACGCGGCCGATGTCGAGCGCCGTGTAGTGCATCACCGAGCCGCAGAACAGCGAGAACAGGTACGAGCTGCCGAACAGCGCGAGGCCGGTCAGGAAGTTGATGCCGGTGCCCGCGGCGTAGCCGCGGTTCTTGAACACGCGCAGGTCGACGACCGGGTGCTCGGCCTCGAGCTCGTGGACGATGAACGTCGCGAGCGCGATCACGGCGACCGCCGCGAGCACGAGGATCGTCGTCGACTCGAACCAGCCGTCGCGGTTGCCCTCCTCGAGGACGTACTGCAGCGCGGGCATGCCGGTCGCGAGCAGGACGATGCCCCAGCCGTCGATCGGCCGCTTGTCCGCGACGAACCCGGGCTCGCGGATCACGCGCCACGCGAGGATCGCCGCGACGATGCCGAACGGCACGTTCACGAGGAAGATCCAGTGCCAGCTCGACGCGTCGATCAGGTAACCGCCGATGGTCGGGCCGAGCAACGGCCCCGTGATCGCGCCGAGCCCGAACAGGCCGGCCGCCATGCCGTGCTGCGCGCGTGGGTAGCGCGCGAACAGGATCGACTGCACGGTCGGGATGATCGCGCCGCCGCCGAGTCCCTGGAGGATGCGAAACACGACGAGGGACGGCAGGTCCCACGCGGTCCCGCACAGCGCGCTCGCGATCGTGAACAGGATGATCGACCCGACGAAGTAGTTCCGGAAGCCGAACCGCCGCTGGAACCATCCCGTCATCGGGATGATCACGATGTTCGCCATCATGTAGCCCGTCGACACCCAGCCGATCTGGTCGAGCGGCGTCGCGAAGCTCGCGCGGATGTCGGTGAGCGCGACGTTGACGATCGAGATGTCGATCATCGCCATCAGCGCGGCGAGCATCGCGACGATCGTGATCGCCACCTTCGGACCGCGGACCTGGCCGTCGTCGGGATCGAGCGTTGGCGTGGTGGCCATGGCGTCCCCCCTAGTTCGCGGTGTAGACGGTGACCATCGCGCTCATGCCCGGGCGGAGCACGAGCGCGTGGGGATCGGTGATCGCGATGCGGACGGGCACGCGCTGCGTGACCTTCGTGAAGTTGCCGCTCGCGTTGTCGGGCGGCAACAGCGCGAACCGCGAGCCGGTCCCGGCCTGGATGCTCTCGATCGCGCCGGTCAGCGACGCGTCGTCGTAGCCGTCGATCTCGACCTTCACGCGCTGGCCCGGGCGCAGGCGCGCGAGCTGGGTCTCCTTGAAGTTGGCGACCACCCACGCCTCCCCCGCGCCGACGATCGCCATCAACGGCCGCTCGGCGGACACCATCTGCCCCGGCTCGACCGTGCGCCGGGTGACGGTGCCATCGACCTGCGCGCGGATCTTGGCGTAGCCGAGGTTGAGCGCGGCCTGGTCCAGCGCGGCCGTCGCCTGATCGACCTTCGCGTTCGCCAGCTCGAGCTGCGCCTCGGCGGCGGCGATCTGCTCGGGGGCCGTCTCGGCGAGCAGGACGCGGCCCTGCGCGGCTAGCGTGGTGCCGCTCGAGTTGGACCGATTGGCCTCGGCGCTGACCACGCGTGCCTGCACCTGCGCGACCGCGGCGTCGGCCTGATCGGCCGCGGCGCGACGCGCGTCGAGCTCGGTGCGCGGCGCGGCGCCGGTCGCAGCCAGGTGCTCGCTGCGCACAAGCTCGATCCGGGCGAGCGCCGCACGCGACTGGGCGGCGACGACGTCGGCGCGCGCCTGGTCGATCATCGCCCGCGTCGAGCCGCTCACCGCCGACGCTTGCGCGACCCCACCGCGGGCGATCACGACGCTGGCCTCGACCTGCTTGCGGGTCAGCGCGAGCTGCGACGTGGCGGCGTGCTTCGACGCGGGTGGCCGCGGCGACGTCCGCGCGCGCCGCCGCGAGCCGCGCGACGAGGTCCGCGTCGTCGAGCTCGACGAGCACGTCGCCGACCTTGACCACCTGGTTGTCGATGACGAGCACGCGCTTGACCTGTCCCGGCACGCGCGCCGCGACGGTCGCGACGTGGCCCTCGACCTGCGCGTCGTCGGTCGATTCCTTGCCGCGCGAGCGGGCGTACAGCCCACCACCACCCGCCGCAGCGAGCAGGACGAGCGCGCCGAAGATCAGCGGTGCCTTCTTGCGTGGGGGCATCGTGACCGAAGTGGGGTCGTGAACCTCCGCCGTGGATCCGGTCGCCAGGGACGATCGCAGGAGTGCAGTGGTAGCCATCGGTCCCTGCCATTGCAGGGATAGGACCATCACCTTGATTCTTTGATTCCAGTTACTTGGATGATTCACGTCGTTTTATGCCAGCGAATGGCATATACCATTCACCTGCCAGATATGCCGGTGATGATCCCTTCCGAGATCCGGTCGCTTCGTGGGTCCCTCACGCGCGCGGCGTTCGCGGCGCAGCTCGGGGTCAACGCGCACACGGTCTACCGCTGGGAACTCCCGGAAGCCTCGGCGCACGCCCGCCGACCTCGCGGCGCGATGCTCGCGCGGCTCGATCACCTCGCGCGAGCCGCGACCCCCGATCCGACCACCGCCGCGCTGCAGCGCGTCCTCGAGGGGCAGTGGCACGACGCAGAGAACACGTTCCTGCGCATGCAACGCGAGGCCGATCCCGAGCGCCGCGCGCACGCCTCGACCGGGCTCGCGCTGATCGACGTGCTGTATCGCGCGGACGCGCGCCGCGCGCTGGCCGCGTTGGGGCCGGCCCTCGCGCCGTCGGCGCCGGTCAGCGCGCTCACGGAGGCGACCGCGGCGCTGATCTACTCGTACCCCGACGGCGAGCTGTTCGATCGCGGTCTCGTGCACGCGCACGCGCGGCGCGCCGAGGAGCTGGCGCGGCCCGGCGACCTCGCGCTGATCCGCGCGTTCGCCGCGATGGCCGAGGCCAACC
>JAPLLF010000968.1:3399-8314 GCA_026387715.1 Pseudomonadota bacterium | reverse complement strand
TCAAGCTGCTCCGCGCCGAGCTCGCGTCGTCGCCCGAGGCCGCCGAGCGCTTCGTCCGCGAGTCCCGGGCGTCGAGCCAGATCGATCACGCCAACTTGATCGACATCTTCAACTTCGGCCGGCTGCCGAACGGCCGCCACTTCCTCGTGATGGACTACGTCGCGGGCAGCTCGCTGCGTGCGCGCGTCAGCCAGGGACCGCTCCCCCACGGGGAGGCGATCGCGATCCTCGGCACGATCGCCGACGCGCTGGACGCGGCCCACGCGCGTGGCGTCGTGCACCGCGATCTCAAGCCCGACAACGTCATGCTGTCGGCCGACGATCCGCCCAAGGTGTTCGTCCTCGATTTCGGGATCGCGAAGCTCGTGTCCGCGGCCGAGATCGCCAACGGCATGTCCGGCAACGGCACGTTGACGGGGCAGGGCACGTGGCTCGGGACGCCCGGCTACATGGCGCCCGAGCAGTGGTCGTCCGACGGCGCCGGCCCGGCCAGCGATCGCTACGCGTTCGGCGTCATGGCGTTCGAGCTGTTCGCGGGCAAGCTGCCGTTCGCGGCCGCCAACCTGCCCGCGATGATGGAGCAACACTTCCGGGCGCCGGTGCCCGCGCTGTCGACGCGCCGCGGGCGCGCCGATCAGCTGCTCGACGCGCTCGATCCGATCTTCGCGCGGGCCATGGCCAAGGATCCCGACGCGCGGTTCCCCAGCGGTCGCGCGATGGTGGATGCGCTCCGCGAGGCCGTGGCGGTCGGCGCACCACCGGTGAAGCTCGCCCGGCCGGCGGCATCGAAGAAGCCGTGGATCCCGGCGGCGATCGGAGCCGGGGTGCTCGGGATGTCCGTGCTCGGCGTGATCGCCGTGCGAGGCGGCAAGACCGGGGAGGCGAGCTCCGCCGATCCCGCGGAGCCCGCCGCGACGGCGCCCGATCGCCCGGTGCCAGGCACGATCGAGATGATCGTGATCTCGACGCCGCCGGGCGCGGAGATCGTCGAGGGCGGTAGCACCCTCGGGCCCGCACCGAGGCGCCTGCACCCCCGACCCGGGACCCGGTTGACCATCGTCGCGAAGAAGCCCGGCTACGAGCCGTCGACGATCGAGGTGACGGCGCCGGGGATGGGCGCGGCCGAGACGGCGCGCACGATCGCGGTCTCGTTGCTGCCGATCACCGGCTTCGAGGGCGTGTGGCGCCTCGAGAACGGCGAGCTCCGCGAGCTGCGCCGCGCCGGTGATCGCGTCGACATCTTCAAGCGCGCCGCGGTGACCGGCCCCCGCGAACCCTATCGCTCGTACGACGTGGTGGCCGACGATGATGGCCTGGCGTTCGCCGGGTCCGAGGACGTCAAGGGGATGGGCGACAAGCACCGCTGCCTCATCCAGCACAAGATCGTCTATCACTACGATCCGAAGGCGGATCGCCTCGACGTCCAGCGCGAGCACGTGGGGAGCAAGGTCGAGGCCGATGGTCAGTGCGTGATCGTCTCGCGTGCGCCCGGCGACCGGGTGGCGCTCGTGCGCGTCGACGCGGTGGGCGACGTGCACTACACCGACGCGCCAGTCGGCAGACCCCCCGTGCTGCCGAGCAAGCTCCCGAACGATACGTTCGACAACGCGATCGACGTGCCGCAGAAGTCGCCGCTCGACGCGGGCGCCAAGGACAACTCCAGCACCAAGGGGATCCCGCCGACGCTGACCCCGACCCCGATCGCGAAGCCGACCGCGAAGATCAAGCCGGTGAAACCGCTCCCGGTGAAGAACACCGCGAACGAGCCGATCCAGCAGCGGTTGCCCGAGCCACAGGCGCAGGCGCCGAGCCCCGATCTGGAGCCTGCGCCGCAGCAACAACCAGCGAACCAGAAGAAGTAGGCGGACGAAGCGAAGCGAACAAGTGGCGCAGACGCGCTACGATGGTGTTGTGGGAGATGAAGCGACTGCGCGGGTAGCGCTCGCAACGATTCAGGAGCGGATCGCGCAGGGGCCGCACGCCGCGCTGGGGATCGTGACGACCGCGACGGCTGCGGACATCCGCACGGCCTTCCTCGCGCTGACCAAGATCTACCATCCCGCGCGCTTCGGCCGGATGTCGAGCGAGATCCAGAAGCTCGCGAACGAGGTCTTCCTCGGGCTGCGCGGCGCCCACGATAGCCTCCAGATCCTGGGCGGCCGGACGCCGACCGCCCCAGGGATCTCGGCGCTCCGACCCTCGACACCTCCCAACCTGTCCGCGATTCCACGCCCGGTCGCGCCGCAACGCGAGACCACGCGTCCGATGCCGATCCTGAGCTCGACCACGGCCATGGGAACGGGCGCGATCCCGACGACACGCCCCGGCATAGGACTCCCGAGGAGCGCCCAGACCGACCCGCTGCGACCACCCGCGCGACCCACGGAGCCCATGGGCAAGCCGCCTGCGGTGGATCCGCGCGCGCCCCGATCGACCCGACCCGGGACACCCGCCGGTGGGCCGACCACGACCGACAAGGGGTTCCCGCGGGTCGACACCCAGCCGGGCGTCACCGCGCGGCCCCTGCGCACGGATCGGCTCGAGCATCGGCTCGATCCATCGACGACGATGCCGCCGGCGCCGTCGGTGGCCGTCGCGCTCGATCTCGTCGCGAACCGCCAGTGGGACGCGGCGCGGGTCGCGCTGTCCGCGTTATCGGCCATGGCGCCGGAGTCGCAGCACGTCCGGGCGCTCGTGTGCTACGCGGCCGGTCGTCAGGCGCAGCTCGAGCAGCGGTTCGACGAGGCCCGGGTCGATCTCCAGCGCGCGCTCCAGCTCGACCCCGATCTCGCGCCCGCGAAGGCCGCGCTGAAGGAACTGTTCGTTCGACGTCGATAGCGCACGGAACTGTTGTTCGCCGTCGGTACGTGTAAGATCGTGCCCGGTCGATGGGGCGCATCATCGGGATTGATCTCGGCACCACGAACTCGTGCGTGGCCGTCCTCGACGCGGGCGAGCCGATCGTCATCCACAATCAGGAGGGCGGTCGCACGACCCCTTCGATGGTGTCGTGGAACGCCGACGGCGACGTGATCGTCGGCGCCGCGAGCAAGCGGCAGATGGTGACCAACCCGGAGCGCACGGTGTTCGGGGCCAAGCGGTTGATCGGGCGCAAGGCGCTCGAGGTCGCCGACGTGGCAGGGCGCCACCCGTATCGGATCGTCCCCGCGCGCAACGGTGACGCCTGGGTCGACATCGCCGGCACGCCGCACTCGCCGCAGGAGATCTCGGCCCACATCCTCGCGAAGATGAAGAAGGTCGCCGAGGACTACCTGGGTGAGAAGGTCGACGAGGCGGTGGTGACCGTGCCGGCGTACTTCGACGACGTGCAGCGGCAGGCCACCAAGGACGCCGGCGCGATCGCCGGGATCACGGTCCGCGCGATCCTCAACGAGCCGACCGCGGCCGCGCTGGCCTACGGCGCGCATCATATGCACGACCAGCGCCTCGCGGTGTTCGACCTCGGTGGCGGCACGTTCGACATCTCGATCCTCGCGATCGAGAACGGCGTGTTCGAGGTGCTCGCGACCTGCGGTGACACCTCGCTGGGCGGCGACGACTTCGATCGCTGCTTGATCGACCTGCTGGCCGTCGAGTTTCACAAGGAGCACGGCATCGACCTGCGGCTCGACTCGGTGGCTCTACAACGACTTAAAGAAGCGGCCGAGCGCGCGAAGATCGAGCTGTCGTCGACGATGTCGACCGACATCAACTTGCCGTTCATCGCGGTCGGCGCCAGCACGCCGATCCACCTGATCCGCACGATCGACCGCGGCGAGCTCGAGCGCAGCACGCGCGGCTTGCTGGAGCGCCTCGAAGCGCCGTGCCTCAAGGCCCTGGAGGCCGCGCGGTGCCGTCCGGCCGACATCGATCAGGTCTTGCTGGTCGGCGGGATGACGCGCATGCCGGTCGTGCAGGAGCGGGCGATCCGCATCTTCGGCCGCCAGCCCAGCAAGGGCGTGAACCCGGACGAGATCGTGGCGATGGGCGCCGCGGTCCATTCGGGCATCATGGGTGGGGATCTCCGGGAGGTCGTGCTGCTGGACGTCACCCCGCACGACATGGGCGTGAAGGTCGCGGGCGACAAGATGTCGGTGGTGATCGCCGCCAACACGAGCATCCCGACCCGGGCCCGCAAGATCTTCGCGACCACCGAGGACAACCAGACGTACGTCGCGATCGAGATCTACCAGGGCTCCGAGCAGCTCGCGTCCCGCAACCGACGGCTCGGTCGGTTCGTGCTGGGCGACCTGCGCGCGGCGACCCGCGGCGTGACCAAGGTCGAGGTCAGCTTCACGATGGACGCCGATGGGATCCTCGAGGTTCACGCCACGGAGGTGGGCACCGGGCGGGTCTCGAGCGTGACGATCGAGGCGTCCGGCGGGCTGACGGCGGACGAGATCTCGAACCTCAACGCGCGACTTCGATAAGTCGCGTACGTGATTGTGATCGCAGTGATTTCAGCCCATTCGCATCCTAATCACGTCGCAGAATCGGTCTTATGTCAACTCCAGACCGTGTGACAATCCCCGGGCGTGAAGCCCAGGACCGTCGCCCCGTATTTCACCATCGTCACCCTGATCCACGTCGCCGCGGTCGCGTCGCGCTTCGACCTGATCGCCGCCAAGCTGCCCCAGGCCGTGCAGCTCGCGATCATGGTCGGCCAGTTCCCGCTGATCCTGCTGAGCGGCTACTTCGAGGGTCGGCTCGATTACGGGCCGCCGATGGAAGGTTTCCCGACCTGGATGCAGATCCGGTCGCGGCCCGTGAAGCTCGCGTTCACGTTCGCGTTCATCTACCTGTGCTGCGTCACGCTGCAGACCTGGGACATCTCGATAGGTCCGATCGATCCGACGCCGCCCGACGAATGGCCGCAGGCCCAGCGCGCCGCGTGGTTCGCGATGTTCTCGGCCGG
>JAPLLF010000968.1:0-3358 GCA_026387715.1 Pseudomonadota bacterium | reverse complement strand
ACCTGGCCGATGCGCAAGCTGCCGGCGCCGATCGGCGCGCTGCTGGCGCTCGCGCTCGGCGGCGGCCTGGGCGTGCTCGTGATGTCGCTCGCGACCTGGACCAGCCTCGCGGCGTTCATCGCCAAGATCAAGCAGACCCTCGAGGACGACCTGGTGCTGGGGCTCGCGGTGACCGCCGCGCTGACGTTCGGGCCGATGATCATCGGCCTGTTCCTGGGCAAGGACGACGACTGATCGGGCCCTGGGAATGCAGGCTCGGCCGGCCCGGTTAGCCGGCCATGCGGTCGCTCGTCATCGTCGGGATCCTGCTTCCATCGCTGGCCGCGGCGCGTCCGCGCACGATCGTGCTGCCCGCGAACGCGACCATCGAGCTGCGGTTCGATGACGGCGTGATCGTGCCGGCGCCGCGGGTGACGCCGCGCGGCACGGTACTGTTCGAGGCCGGGTACGCCGATGCAGCGCCCTACCCGCATGGGATCCTGCTCCTGGCGCCACCGGTGCCCGAGCGCGCGATCGCCGCGTTCGGCGTGTTCGAGGTCGACGTGTTCGGCCTCGACCGGGTCGCCTCGGCCGACGTCTCGGAGCCTCCAGATCCGTGGCTCGTGGCCGGCCTGATCGGCACCGGTGTGGTGCTCGCGGGGCTACGCCGCCGGACGCATCCGATCGGCGAGCTCGTCTAGCTGGGCTACCCTCCGCGCATGGCCGAGACCTCGCTCGCGCGGTTCGGCCCGATCACGCGGGCGTGGTTCGCGGCGACCTTCGCCGGCCCGACGCCGGTCCAGGAGCGCGGCTGGGAGGCCATCGCCCGGGGTGAGCACACGCTGATGCTGGCGCCGACCGGCAGCGGCAAGACCCTGGCGGCGTTCCTGTGGTGCCTGGATCGCGTCACGCGCGATCCACGAGCGGGGACCCGGGTGGTGTACGTGTCCCCGATCAAGGCGCTCGCCTACGACGTCGAGCGCAACCTGCGCGCGCCGCTCGCCGGCCTCCAGGCGCTCGGGGCCGCGGCCGGCGTCGTGGTCGACGTGCGCACGGGGGATACGCCGGCCAAGGAGCGCGAGCGCCAGCGCAAGCACCCCGGTCAGATCCTCATCACGACACCCGAGTCGCTCTATCTGATCCTCGCCGGTGCGGCGCGCGATCGGCTGGCGACGGTCGACACGATCATCGTGGACGAGATCCACGCGCTGGCGCCGACCAAGCGCGGCATCCACCTGGCGCTCACGCTCGAGCGCATGGCCGAGCTCGTCCGCCGCGCGGGCCACCCCGAGCCGCAGCGAATCGGCCTGTCGGCGACCCAGCGTCCACTTATCGAAGTCGCGCGATATCTGGGCGGGGACCGCCCGGTCGCGATCGTCGATGCGTCGGCGCCGCTGCAGATCGATCTGCAGATCATCGTGCCGGTCGCAGAGATGGAGAAGCCGGAGAAGCCGGATCCGTCCGCCGCCAGGTCCGAGGACACCGGGATGTGGCCGCACATCCACCAGCGGCTGCTCGAGCTGATCCGCGCGCATCGCTCGACGATCGTGTTCGTCAACTCGCGCCGCCTGGCCGAGCGCGTCTCGCAGGCGATCGCCGCGCTCGTGCCCGAAGACCCCGATCTCGTCCGCGCTCACCACGGCTCGGTCGCGCGCCACCAGCGGTTCGAGATCGAGGAGGCGCTCAAGGCTGGGCGGCTGCGCGCGATCGTCGCGACGAGCTCGCTCGAGCTCGGCATCGACATGGGGGCGGTCGATCTGGTCGTCCAGATCGAGTCCCCGGGCTCGGTCGCCCGCGGGCTCCAGCGCGTCGGCCGCGCCGGCCATCACGTCGGCGGCACGAGCATCGGCCGGATCATCCCGAAGTTCCGCGGCGACCTCCTGGAGGCCACCGTGATCGCGAAGCTGATGCTCGCCGGCGAGGTCGAGTCGGTCCGCGTGCCCGACAGCGCGCTCGATGTGCTCGCCCAGCAGATCGTCGCGATGGTCGCCAGCGAGGTGTGGACGGTGCCTGACCTCGAGCGGGTGATCCGCCGCGCCGCGAGCTATCGCGACCTGCCGCGTCCGGCGCTCGTCGGCGTGCTCGACATGCTCGCGGGCCGGTATCCGTCGGACGAGTTCGCGGAGCTGCGTCCGCGGCTCACCTGGGATCGCCAGGCCGACACGCTCGTCGGCCGCCGGGGCGCGCGGCTGCTGGCGGTCGTGTCCGGCGGCACGATCCCCGACCGCGGCCTGTTCGGCGTGCACCTCGGCGCCAAGGGCCCCCGGATCGGCGAGCTCGACGAGGAGATGGTCGCCGAGAGCCGCAAGGGCGAGACGTTCATCCTCGGGGCGTCGACCTGGCGCATCGAGGAGATCACGCGCGATCGCGTGATCGTCACGCCCGCGCCCGGCGAGCCCGGGAAGATGCCGTTCTGGCGCGGCGCAGGCCCGGGGCGCCCCGTCGAGCTGGGGCGCGCGCTCGGCGCGTTCTGTCGCGAGCTCGACGCGCGCCTCGCCGGTGACCCGCGCGCGGCGCGGGCGTGGCTCGAGGACGTGTACCACCTCGATGCGCTGGCCGCCGACAACCTCGCGACGTACCTCGCGGACCAGCGCGCCGCGACCGGCGCGGTGCCGACCGATCGCGCGATCACGATCGAGCGGTTCCGCGACGAGCTCGGCGACGTGCGGGTGTGCATCCTGTCGCCGTTCGGCGGCCGCGTGCACGCGCCGTGGTCGCTCGTGCTCGCCCGCCGGCTCGAGGAGCAGCTCGGCTACCCCGTCCATCCGCTGTGGAGCGACGACGGCATCGCGCTGCGGTTCGCCGACGGCGACGTCCCGCCGAGCGACGACGACCTGCTGCCCGATCCCGACGACGTCGAGCGGATCCTCGTCGACGAGCTCGCCCGCTCGAGCACGTTCGCCAGCCACTTCCGCGAGAACGCGGCACGCGCGTTGTTGCTCCCGCGGCGGCGCCCCGGCCAGCGCACGCCGCTGTGGGCGCAGCGGCTCCGCGCGCAGCAGCTGATGGGCGTCGCGCTGCGGTTCCCGGCGTTCCCGATCACCCTCGAGACCTACCGCGAGGTGCTCCGCGACGTGTACGACGTGCCCGCGCTCGTCGACGTGCTCGGCCAGCTCCGGTCGGGCGCGATCCGGGTCGAGCGCGCCACCACCGAGACCAGCTCGCCGTTCGCGCGCTCGCTGGTGTTCGACTACGTGGCCGCGTTCCTCTACGAGGGCGACGCGCCGCTCGCCGAGCGTCGGGCCCAGGCGCTGTCGCTCGATCGCGCGCTGCTCAAGGAGCTGATCGGGGGTGGCGAGCTCCGCGATCTGCTCGATCCGACGGTGATCGCCGAGGTCACCGCGGAGCTCCAGCACGTCGCGGCGAGCCGGCGCGCGCG
>JAPLLF010001272.1 GCA_026387715.1 Pseudomonadota bacterium | reverse complement strand
TCGCGGCGTGAGCGACGGCGAGCGCGTTCGCGATCTGGATGCCGAGGGCGCGGGCGTCGGCGATCGGCAGCGGCCCGCCGGCGAGCTGCTCCTTGAGCGACGGTCCCGACACGCGCTCCATCACGAGGTACGGCGGATCGGCGGTGGGATCGAGGTCGAACACCGCGACGATCGCCGGGTGTGAGAGCTGCGCGATCGCGCGGGCCTCGTGGCGGAACCGCTCGTCGAGCAGCCGCGCGCCGAGCCCGCCGATCGCCGCGTGGGCGCGCAGCGTCTTGATCGCGACCTCGCGGCCGAGCACGTCGTCGACCGCGAGGTACACCTCGCCCATCGCGCCGCTCCCCAGGGTGCTGGTCACGCGGTAGCGGCCGAAGGCCTGGGGCGCCATTACCAGGAGTGTCTCACGTGCTAGGGTCGCCACGACCGAACGAACGACCACCACGGGGGAGCTTCCAACGGAGGCTGAGAGGCACGCACGTGCGACCCCAACACCTGATCCGGGTAATGCCGGCGTAGGAAGGCGATATGACCGAGAGCAACGGCAACGGCGGCAACGGCAACGGCAACGGCAAGAAGCGCGCGCTCCCCACCCTCGGTGCGGATCCCGTCGCCAACCTCCCCGCGATGGACGGCTTCCCGGCGTCCCAGAAAGTGTACGTCGAGGCAGACGACGGCGTGCGCGTCCCGGTGCGGCGCATCCACCTCGCCGGCGGGCGCGGCCTCATCACGCCGGAGATGAGGTTCGTCGCGATCCGCGAGAACGTCACGCCCGAGTTCGTGCGCGACGAGATCGCGGTCGGCCGCGCGATCCTGCCCGCCAACATCAACCACCCCGAGTCCGAGCCGATGATCATCGGCAAGAACTTCCTCGTGAAGATCAACGCGAACATCGGCAACAGCGCCGTGTCGTCGACGATCGGCGAGGAGGTCGACAAGCTCCGCTGGTCGGTCAAGTGGGGCGCCGACACCGTCATGGATCTGTCGACCGGCAAGAACATCCACGAGACCCGCGAGTGGATCGTGCGCAACTCGCCGGTGCCGATCGGCACGGTGCCGATCTACCAGTGCCTCGAGAAGGTCGACGGCGATCCCGAGAAGCTCACGATCGATCTGTTCATCGAGACGCTGATCGAGCAGGCCGAGCAGGGTGTCGACTACTTCACGATCCACGCGGGCGTGCTGCTGCGCTACATCCCGTACACCGCCAACCGCGTCACCGGCATCGTGTCGCGCGGCGGCTCGATCATGGCGAAGTGGTGCCTGTCGCACCACAAGGAGAACTTCCTCTACACCGAGTTCGAGCGCATCTGCGAGGTGATGAAGAAGTACGACGTGGCGTTCTCGCTCGGCGACGGCCTGCGCCCCGGCTCGACCGCGGACGCCAACGACCGCGCGCAGCTCGGCGAGCTCGAGACGCTCGGCGAGCTCACCGACATCGCGTGGAAGCACGACGTGCAGGTGATGATCGAGGGCCCGGGCCACGTCCCGATGAACAAGATCAAGGAGAACATGGATCTGCAGGCGAAGATCTGCAAGGACGCGCCGTTCTACACGCTCGGACCGCTCGTCACCGACATCGCCCCTGGCTACGACCACATCACGTCGGCGATCGGCGCCGCGATGATCGGCTGGTTCGGCACCGCGATGCTCTGCTAC
>JAPLLF010000802.1 GCA_026387715.1 Pseudomonadota bacterium | reverse complement strand
CACCGACGACGAGATCGATCGTGGCACCGACGCCGTGCTCGACGAGCTCGCCGCCACCTGACGCAGCGCTCAGCAGTCACCGAGCGCATCCAGCAGCGGACACGACGCCTGTCGACGACGTCGACGCGACAACGTCTGCAGCCCGGCACGGACGCGCGTGAGGTCGCCGATCCGTGCGTCGAGATCGGCGATCTTCCGTCGAACCAGCTCGCGCATCGCGTCGTCGTCGATGACGCCGCGATCGGAGGCCCGCAACGCGACGCGGATCTCGTCGAGCGAGAACCCGAGCTCCTGCGCTCGTCGGATGAACCGCAAGCGGCGGACGTCGTCGACGACGTACACCCGATAGCCGTTCGTGGCACGCGGGGGATCGATCAGATCGGCTCGCTCGTAGTAGCGAACCGTGGAGGTCTTGACGCCAGCGGCGCGCGCGACCCAGGTGACGGAGCCACTCATGCGGCCGCCTTCACGCGGGTGAGCTGCGCGACGCCGAACGCGAGCTCCACGACGAGCAGGCCGACGAGCAGGTGGCTCGCGCCGTGCGCCAGCGCCCAGACCATCCACGCCGAGAAGGCCAGGCGCGTGTACCCGTCGGCACGGCCGAAGAACGCGGAGGGACGCAGCAACCGCAGCACGCTCCAGGTCGTCACCACTACCCCGAGCAGACCGACGAAGAACAGCTGGGTGGGGAGAAACTCCGGCAACGAGGAGGTCGTACCAGGCACTGGCGATCACGATGCGGCTACCCGGAAAGCGAGCGATGGGATGGGCGTCGTTCATGGAGCACACCATGAACCTTTCACCATGGTGCAAGGTCAAGCGATCATGGCTGGAGCGCGATCGCCAGCTCGAGGACGGGCTCGTCGTGCACGACGAGCTGGGTGCAACCGAACGGGGAGTCCATCGCGTCCATCGTCTTGGCGTCGAAGATGCCGGCGCAAGCGGCGTAGGTCCCGGGGCCCACATCGTGGAACTGGGCCGGTGCGGACGCGAGGCTGCCGCCCACCGACAGCGCAGGCGGGTGCTCCGCGAGCGTTCGCGCGCGGGCTTCAGCGGCGCTCGACGGAGCCACCCCCGAGAACAGCCAGTACTTCATCCCTTCCTGACGGCTCGCGCTTGCGGTGGCGCCCCGCCATCGCTGGGTTGCGCGCCTTCGGCTGACACGACCTCGACCACCCCGGCGTCGCGCCCAGCCGGTGTGGCTGACATCGTCGGCCGCTCGACCCGCGGCATCTCGGATGCGCGAGGTTTACGTGCCGGCTCGGAACCCAGCGTGAGCGTCGCGACGAGCGCGAGCGTGGCGAACGTGGCCACCGCAGCCACGATCCAAAGACCTCTCGCGTTGATCGATCGCATCCAAGGTCCGACACCCGTCCCCCCGTCGTGTTGCGCTCCTAGTCGGCCAAGGTCGACAGATCGCCCGGATCCTCGCCGAGCTCTTGCGCCTTGAGATAGCGCCGCACGATCTTGCCCGAGCGCGTCTTGGGCAGCGACGTGCGCAGCTCCAGCTCCGACGGCGTGGCGATCGCGCCGAGGTCCGAGCGCACGTGATCCTTGAGCGAGGCGACCAGCCCTGGTGACGCCTCGATCCCGACCCGCAGCACCACGAACGCCTTGATGCGCTCGCCCTTGAGCGGATCGGGCAGCCCGATCACCGCGCTCTCGGCGACCGCCGCATGACGGCCGAGCGACGCCTCGACGTCGGCCGTCCCGATCCGGTGGCCGGCGATGTTGAGCACGTCGTCGGACCGGCCGAGCACCGCGACGTAGCCATCGCGATCGCGGACCGCGACGTCCCCGGCGCTGTAGCACCCGGGGATGGCCTGCCAGTAGCGCTCGTAGCGCGCGTGATCGCCCCAGATCGTGCGCAACATGTATGGCAGGGGGCGCCGGATCACCAGCAGCCCGCCGACGCCATCCGGCACGGGCTGCCCGGAGCTGTCGACGATCGCGACGTCGGCGCCGGGGAGTGGCTTGCCGACCTTGCCGGGTCGGACGTCGAACGTCGGCAAGGTGCCGAGCACCGGCCCGGCGATCTCGGTCTGCCACCAGTTGTCGACCACCAGGCCGTTCGCCTGACCGACGAGGTGGGCTTGCGCCCAGCGGTGCGCCTCGGGGTTGAGCGGCTCCCCGGCGCACGCGATCAGCCGCAGACGTGACAGATCGTACTTCGCCGGGGCCGTCGCGCCGTGGCTCATCCACATCCGCACGGTGGTCGGCGCGGTGAACATCACGTCGACGCCATGGCGCTCGCACAGCTCCCACGTCACGTCGGGCGATGGATAGTCGGGCACGCCCTCGCGGATGAACACGGTCGCGCCGATCGACAGCGGGCCGTACACGATGAACGAATGGCCGACGATCCAGCCGATGTCGGACGTCGACCAGTACACGTCGCGCTCGCCGATCTGGAAGAACGCGCGCGCCAGGTAGGTCACGCCGACCAGGTAGCCGCCGGTGGTGTGGACCACCCCCTTCGGGGTGCCGGTGGTGCCCGAGGTGTAGAGGATGAAGAGGGGATCCTCGGCGTCCATCACCTCTGGAATGCAGTGGATCGCCCGTCCGTCCTGGACGTCGTAGAAGTCGTGCTCGCGCTCGGACTCGTGCTCGACGGGGGCGTCCCCCGGGCGCGAGCCGCGACGGTGGACGATCACGTGCTGCACCGAGGTGAGATCGCGGACGGCCTCGTCGACCGCGGGCTTGAGCGGGATCACCTTGCCACGTCGGTAGCCGACGTCGGAGCACACGACGACCTTGGCGCCCGAGTCGACGATCCGGCTCTTGAGCGCCTGGGTGCCCATGCCGGCGAAGATCACCGAGTGGATCGCGCCGATCCGGGCGCACGCCAGCATCGTGATGATGCCCTCGGGGACCAGCGGCATGTAGACGACCACGCGATCGCCCTTGCCGACGCCGAGCTTGCGCAGCGCGTTGCCGAACCGACCGACCTCGCGGTAGAGGCGCGCGTACGTGTACGTCTGCTCGTCGCCGTTCTCGCCGACCCAGATCAGCGCCGCCTTGAGCCGGCGCTCGGTCATGACGTGGCGATCGATGCAGTTGACCGACGCGTTGAGCTTGCCGCCGACGAACCACTCGTGCCGCGGCAGGTCGAAGCGACTGACCTGCTCGAACGGCTGGATCCAGTCGATCAAGCGAGCGCGTTCGGCCCAGAACGCGTCGGGATCCGCGGCGGCCTGGCGGCGCTCGATCTCGTCGTTCGGGAGGTAGGCCTGGCGAGCCAGCCACAGCGGCGCCGCGATGATCGCCTCGTCGCGGGCGAGCGCATCGATCGCGGCCTGATGAGCACTGACCGCGTCTGCGACCACGCTACTTCTCGCCGTCCATCATCGGGCAGTGCCCCGTGGCCATGTGGCTCGCATGTTCACGACCCTGTTCGCGCAGCTGCGCGAGCTGCGCGGGATCGTTCGGGGTGAGGACGATGCGCGCGCCACCATCGACGTCCTCGACGCGTGCCGTCGACGGAACCATCATCATGCTGCCGGAGCCCATCATGCCGCCGGAGCCCATCATGCCGCCGGAGCCATGCATGCCACCCGACATCATCTTCTCGTGCATCGCGGCCATGCCGTGCACGTGCTCGCGAAGCTTCGCGACGTCGTCGTGGGTGGTGAACACCATCGCCACGCCATCGGGCGTGTCGGTCGCCGCGACCTGCGCGCCCGACGTCATCATCGGACACGAATGCCCCATCTCGCCCGATCCGGTGTGTGCGTGGGACTCGGCGGGCGGGCTGGCAGGTGCGGGCCTGGAGCCACCACAGCCGAACGCGAGGAGACTGAGGGTGAGGAGCGTGGAGGCGGTCGAAGTTGCGAGGTTCATGCCGGACCCACACGCAATCGACGTGCCGAGGTCCCGGGGGTGCGCTCGCGATGGTGCATCGCGTGCAGTGAGCAGCCGGCATGTCCCGAATCCGAACCACCTGCTTCCTGCTCGCAGCGCTGGCGCTCGGCGCCTGCGGATCCAAGCCCACCGAAGAAGCGCCCGCGGCCAAGCAGATCGCCGAACTAGCGCCCCCGGCACCCCCGCCCCTCGATCCGACCAACATCGTGAGCATCGCGCTCGCGTCGAAGGATCACACGACGCTGGTCGCCGCGCTCAAGGCCGCCGACTACGTCACCGCGGTCGCCAACCCCGGGCCGCTCACCGTGTTCGCGCCGACCGATGCCGCGTTCGCGGCGCTCCCGGCCGGCACCGTCGAGTCGCTCGTCAAGAAGGAGAACCAGGACAAGCTGAAGGAGATCCTCAAGTATCACGTCACCACGTCGGTCTACGAGCTGAAGAACCTCACCGACGGCCAGGTGCTCGGCATGGCGAACGGCGGCAAGGCCACGATCCACATCAAGGACGGCAAGATGATGATCAACGACGCGAACGTGGTCGCGTCGGTGCGCGCCTCCAACGGCGTCGTCCACGTCATCGACCGCGTGCTGACCGCGCCGCCCACGCCGTGAGCGCAGCTACCGTCGCGACGACATCACCTCGAGCGCGCGCGGGAACAGCACGTTGTTCTCGAGATGGATGTGCTCGCACAGCGTGCGCTCGACGTGCGTGAGCGCCGGCGAGGCCGCCGCCCCGGCCACGCGCGCCGCGACCTCATGGACCGCCTGGAGGATCCCCATCGTGTCGGCGTGCTCGAGCTGCATGGCGCGGATCGGCACCGCCGCGGTGTCGGCGCGACCGCGCAGCCACGGAAACAACACGCGCTCCTCCCCACGTCGACGCGACGGTCGACACGCTCACCCGCGCGAGCTCGTCGATCTCGCAGACGACGTCGTCGAGCTCGCCGGCGAACGGTCGGTGGTACGTGCAGAGGACGTGATCGATCAAGGCCGACAGCGGCCGGTCGTTCCACGGCGCGACGAGCTGCGCCTCGGCGGTGTCGAGCTCGGCGAGGATCGCGCCCGGCTCGAGCCCGACGTCCTGGCAGCACGCCGCGAGCGTCCGCTTCGGGCAAGCAGCCGTCGCCGTGTCGATGTGGTGGCGCGCCAGGACCCGCAGCGCCATCGGGCGGCGCGCGCACAGGTCCACCACGAGCTCGGACTCCGACGACATCGACATCGCAGCATTCGATGTGCAAGACACGCGCACGAGGCGGCTTGGCACCCATCGTGCTCCGTGTTGTCGGCGTGACATCCCCCTCCGTTGTGCGATCGACGACCCGTCGTCCCCTGGACAACAGCATCGTCCCCATCCTCGAGATCGCCGCAGACCTCGTGGGCGGGACGGTGGCGCCGGACGCCTACCAGCGGATCGTCGCCGGGATCCGGCGCGTGATCCCGTGTGATTCCATCGTGATGCTGCGCCTCCAGGGCGACAGCCTGGTGCCGGTGGCGAGCGAAGGGCTGGTTCCGGAGGCGGCGAGTCAACGCTTCGTGATCGCCGAGCACCCACGCCTCGCGCAGATTCTGCGCGTTCGCCGCCCGGTCCGGATCGACGACGAGCTGCTTCCCGACCCGTTCGACGGCCTGATCGCGGCCGATCAACCGCTCGGGCGCGTGCACGCGTGCATGGGGTGCACGCTGGTGGTCAACGGCGAGCTGCTCGGCGTCCTCGCGGTCGACGCCCTCGATCCGCACGCGTTCGACGCGATCGACGACGAGCTGGTCGCCGCGGTGGCCGGCCTCGCGGCGGCCGCGATGCGGGCCTCCGACCTGATCGACCAGCTCGGGCGCGAGGCCGCCCGGGCCGATCGCGTCGCGCGCGACCTCGTGCGCGACACCACGACCCGTGCGGGCGGCGAGCTGCTCGGCCAGAGCACCTCGATCGCCGAGCTCCGCGACGAGGTCTCGCTCGCGGGCCGCTCGGATCTCGCGGTGCTCATCACCGGCGAGACCGGCGTCGGCAAGGAGGTGGTCGCCCGCGCGATCCACGCCGCGAGCGCGCGCAGCGACCGCCCACTCATCTACGTGAACTGCGCGGCGCTCCCCGAGTCGATCGCGGAGAGCGAGCTGTTTGGTCACGTGCGAGGTGCGTTCACCGGCGCCACCGAGCACCGCGCCGGCAAGTTCGAGGTGGCCGACGGTGGCTCGTTGTTCCTCGACGAGAACGGCGAGCTGCCGCTGTCGATCCAGCCCAAGCTCCTGCGCGCCCTGCAGTCCGGCGAGATCCAGCGGGTCGGCTCGGACAAGCTGCTCCGGGTCGACGTCCGGATCATCGCGGCGACCAACCGCGATCTCCCCGTGGAGGTCGCGCTCGGGCGGTTCCGCGCCGACCTGTTCCACCGGCTCAGCGTCTACCCGATCCGCGTGCCCGCGCTCCGCGATCACCGGGACGACATCAGCCTGCTCGCCGGGTTCTTCCTCGACGAGGCCCGCATGCGACTCGGGCTCGGACGGGTACGCCTGACCGCCACCGCCCGGGAGGCGCTGGAGCGCTGCGACTGGCCGGGCAACGTGCGCGAGCTCCAGCACACGATCCTGCGCGCCGCGCTGCGCGCGAGCGGCGGTCGCCGGCGCGAGCTGGTGGTCATCGACGTCCCCCACCTCGGCTTGCCGCCCGCCGCCCTCCCGGAGGTCCTCCCGGTCGTCGCCTCGGCACCCGACGACCTCGCCGACGCCCACCATCCGCGCCTGCTGCTCACCGACGCGGTCGAGCAGCTCAAGCGCCGCTGGATCCTGCTCGCCGTCGATGAGGCCCACGGCAACTGGGCAGAGGCCGCCCGCATGCTCGGCCTCGATCGCGGCAACCTCCACCGGCTCGCCCACCGCCTCGGCGTGGCGCGCTGACGCAAGATCTGCCGCGGGCGGCGCACATTCTGCGCGGAACGCTGGCGACGATCTGGCACCGCACGTGCTCCAGGGAGTCCACGAAAGGACGTCCATGCGCATCTGCTCCCTCCTGATCAGCTCGTCTCTCCTCGTCATCGGATGCGGCAAGGGCTCCGACCCCACGCCGAACCCGATGCCGATCACGCAACCAACCGGGGGCGCCAGCCCGCAGACCGCGGCGCAGGTGTTCGCGACGCGGTGCGTGCCGTGTCACGGGTCGACCGGCAACGGCGATGGCGTCGCGTCGGCGACGTTGAACCCCAAGCCTCGCAAGTTCAACGATGGCGCCTGGCAGACGTCCGTCACCGACGAGTACATCGAGAAGATCATCAAGTTCGGCGGCGCGGCCGTCGGCAAGAGCCCGGCGATGCCGAACAACCCGGATCTGAGCGATCAGACCGTGATCTCCGGGCTCAAGGACATCGTCCGCGGCTTCAAGAAGTGAGCGAAGCGAACAAGTAGGGCTCCAGCGGTGCCGGTTGCCGGCACCCAAACCTTGGCGCCACGCGTGGTGCCACATGCATTCGAGGAGGCGGTTATGTACCGGCCTAGTGGATTCGTTCGTTCGTTGTTCGCGTCGGGAGTCGCGGGCGCCCTGTTGATCTCCTGCAGCGGTGGTTCGAAGACTTCTTCCCAACCCGCGGGGTCACTCACCGACCTGATGAAGGCCCGCAACCTGAGCGAGGCCGACGTCAGCGCCGCGCTCAAGACGTACACGCCGACCGGTCGGATGGACGAGTACCTGACGTTCGCGTCCGGTGGGCACGGTGGCCAGATCGAGGTCATCGGCGTGCCGTCGATGCGCATCCTCAAGTACATCGCCGTGTTCACCCCCGAGCCGTGGCAGGGCTACGGCTTCGACGACCAGACCAAGGGCGTGCTCGCCGGCGGCAAGCGCTACGGTCGCGACATCACGTGGGGCGACACCCACCACCCGGCGCTGTCGGAGATGGGTGGCGACTACGACGGCAAGTTCCTGTTCATCGGCGACAAGGCCAACCCGCGACTCGCCGTCGTCGACCTCTCGGACTTCGCGACCAAGCAGATCGTCACGACCGACCTGATCGGCTCCGATCACGGCGCGGCGTTCGTCACCCCCAACACCGACTACGTCGTCGAGACCACGCAGTACCCCGTGCCGTTCGGCAGCGTCTACGCCGACCCCGCGAAGGACTTCAAGGAGAAGTACCGCGGCGCCGCGATCTTCTGGAAGTTCGACCGCACCAAGGGGCGCATCGATCGCGACGCCTCGTTCGCCGTCGAGTTCCCGCCCTACACCCAGGACCTCTCCGACGCCGGCAAGCTGACCAGCGACGGCTACGCGTTCTTCAACTCGATCAACACCGAGCTGACGTGGGGCGGCGACATGGAGGGCAACCCGCCCATGGAGTCCGGCTACTCGAAGAACGACATGGACTACCTCCACGCGAGACCATCAGCGGCATGAAGGTCCTCCGGCTCGCGACCTCCGCGGCCGAGGGCGTGCTCACGTTCGTGCCCGAGCCGAAGAGCCCGCACGGCGTCGACGTCACCCCGGACGGCGAGGACATCGTGGTCGGCGGCAAGCTCGACACCCACGGCACGGTGTTCAGCTTCGCCAAGATCAAGGCGCAGATCGACGCCGGCAAGTTCGAGAGCAAGGACCCGTACGGCGTCCCGGTGCTGTCGTTCAAGGACTCGATCCGCGGCCAGGTCGAGCTCGGCCTCGGGCCGTTGCACACGCAGTTCGACGACAAGGGCAACGCGTACACGTCGCTGTTCCTCGAGACCGTCGTCGCCAAGTGGTCGGTCAAGGACCTCAAGGTCATCGACAAGCTGTCCACCCACTACAACATCGGCCACCTCGTCGCGGCCGAGGGCGACACCATCCACCCGGACGGCAAGTACCTCATCGCGATGAACAAGTGGGCGCTCGATCGGTTCACCAAGGTCGGCCCGCTGCTGCCGCAGAACTTCCAGCTCGTCGACCTCACGGGCCAGAAGATGACGCTGCTCTACGACATGCCGATCCCGCTCGGCGAGCCGCACTACGCCCAGATGATCAAGGCGGACAAGCTCCACCCGATCGACGTCTACACCCCGGGCGAGGATCCGATCCTCGGCGCCAAGTCGCCCGACGCGGTCGAGCCGGGCAAGGAGCGGGTCGAGCGACGCGCCGATGGCGTCCACGTCTACATGACGGCCATCCGCTCCCACTTCACGCCCGACATCATCCGCGCGAACGAGGGCGACACCGTGCACCTCCACATCGACAACCTGGAGCAGGCGTACGACGCCACGCACGGCTTCGCGATCAACTCGTACAACATCAACATCAGCATCGAGCCCGGCGAGCACTCCGACATCACGTTCGTCGCGGACAAGGCCGGCGTGTTCCCGCTGTACTGCACCGAGTTCTGCTCGGCGCTGCACCTCGAGATGGCGGGCTACCTCCTGGTCGAGCCCAAGGCCGGCGCGTCGGGCGACCCCGCGGCCAAGACCGCCGCGCTCCCTGCGGCGCCCGTGGCGCCCGAGAAGCCCTGACATGCGGACCGCCCTCGTCGCGATCCTCGCCGCGGTCGCGGTCGTGGCGGGCTGCCGCGAGCTCGAGGTGGCCGCCGACGTCGGCCCGCCCGTCGAGGTCGCGCGCGTGGCGCGGCCCGCCGGGTGTCGCGAGGTCGCCCCGGGCGCGTCCATCCAGGGCGCGATCGACGACCCGGCGGTGACCGCGGTCTGTCTCGCCGTCGGGAGCTACCCCGGCACGCTCCGCCTCACCCGCGCGGTGACCGTGTGGGGGCCCACCGGCGCGATCATCCGCAGCACGACGCCGGGCAACACGATCGAGCTCGCGGGCGC
>JAPLLF010000299.1 GCA_026387715.1 Pseudomonadota bacterium | reverse complement strand
CGCCGGCATCGACCACGCGACGTGCTCGTTCGGCGCCCCGTCGCGCACCGCGCACCGCGCGTTGCCGTCGTGATCGAGGATCCCACCGGCGAGGAACGCGGTCGGATCGACCGGCACCCCCGGCGGTGGCGGCACCCACGTGTTGGGATCGTCCGACCACGCCTCGCCGCCGAGCGCGTCGACGACGTGGAGATCGAGGTCCGCGCGACCGGTCCACTCGAGCCCGACGACCAGCGTCCCCGCTGGCCACCGCGTCGCGGTCGCCATCCCCTCGACGGCGACCGGCTCGCCGATCTTGCCGTCGGCATCGCTCGAAGCGACGAGGATCGTGAACGGCCCCGGCGGCACCGCCTCGGTCAGCCCGAACACGACGTGCACGCTGGCCTTGTCCGGCGTGTCCGTGTCGGGCGCGCCGGCCGGCACGATCCACGCGCCGTCCGCGCCGTCGAGCCCGATGATCGCGGCGTGCGCGGTGGCGGCGAGCACACCGTCGAGCTTCTCGCCCACGACGCCGCGCTCGGTGTGGCTGTCGCGCAGCGACGCCGCCGCGGTCGGCGGGCCCCCGCTCGGCATCGGAAACGGTCCCGGTCGGTACTGCGCCCCGGGGATCTGCAGCAGCGCGTCGAGCCCCGGCGACGGGCTCGCGGCCTCGCAGCCCGCGAGGAGCATGATGATCACGGCGCGCACTAGAAGCCCACCTGCGCGCGCAGCGTCACGCGATCCGCCGCGCGCGTCGTCGGCGCGCCGTCGTCGCCGCGGCCGTACGGGTTTTGCTCGCGATCGTACTCGAGCACGAAGCGGGCGCCGCTCCACCGCGCCGCCGCCATGATCGCGAGGGTCGAGAACCGCTGGTAGGTCGTGACGATGTCGACGCCCTCGCGCTCCTGCGCATCGCGGTCGCCGTCGTAGCGGTCGTAGCGCACGCCGACCTGCGCGTGCCGCGTGACGTCCTGGACGACGCCGATCGCGACCCCGAGCTCGCGGAGGTCGCGCATCCCGCGCGCGATCGGATCGGCGTAGATCACGCCGCGATCGAGGTTCGTCGCGAGCGCGACCTCGACGAACGCCACGCCCTCGCCCAGGGCGCACAGGCACCAGTGCACGGCGAGATCCGCGCCGAGCGCGTCGCGGTCGAAGGTCTGCGACGGGCTCCCCGTCGTGCCCGGCACGATGTTGAGCTCGGTCGTCTGCACGATGCCGTCCTGGTTCTCGTCGACCCACTGGAACGTGTCCTTGGTCGGTGGCGTGCCCGGATGCAGCCCGGTGCCGACGAGCGCGGAGACGCCCGCGACCACGCGCCCGCGGCGCGGCAGCGGCACGTCGACGCCGACCCGGCCGACGACGTCGAAGCTGTGCGTCGGGTCGACGCCCTTCCAGCGCGCGTCGCCCACGGGCGCCCCGTTGGTCAGCGCGATCGACCACCGGGCCAGCCCGTACGCGCCGCTCGCCATCGCGCCGGCGTCGTAGCTCCCGGCGAACAGCGCGCGCGCCACCGTCGGTGGTTCGAGGAACGGCTTGTCGCGCTCGGCGGCCGGCACCTCGGCGCCGAACGGGGTCTTGAACAGGCCGGCCGTCAGCACGACGAGCTCGCGGTGCCGCCAGCCGACGGTCGCCGACACGAGCCGCGCGGTCGCACCCTCGACCGTGTTGCCGTCGAGCTCGAGCGAGGCGAACACGTCGCCACGCCGGGCCTCGGCGCGCAGCCGGCCGCGCCGCACCAGGAACCGCTCCTCGTCGAGCGGCTTGCCCGTGGCCGGATCCAGCTCGTCGAGCGAGGCCTGGCTCCACCCGACCAGATCCGCCTGGACGTAGCCGCTCAGCGCGAGCTGCCAGCCGTGGGTCGCGAGCAGCGGGCTCGGGGTCTCACGCGGCTCGTCCGCATGCGCGATCGCAGGCCCGACCGCGGAGACGACGACGATGGCGGCGGCGACGGCGCGTCGAAGTCGAGCGGAGCTGGCGTCGGGCGTCGCCGGCACGGGACGCCATCGTCACCGCACGCGGCGAGGAGCACCAGGCCACAAATGTCGAAAACGACACGATCTTCGACGTGTGACAGCCGCGACGGGCGCTGTCACGTCGATGTTACCGAGCTGGATCACCGGTCGGATCTGCCGCCGGTGCACCCTGAGGAGGTGCGCCGCCACACCTCGCCATTCGCCCTCCTCGTGTCGACCCTGTCGCTCCTCGTCGTCGGGTGCGGCGACGACGGCTCCACGCGGACCGGCATCGACGCGCCGGCCGCCGGACTCGACGGACCGGTCAGCACGATCGACGCCCCCCCGGTCACGGTCGACGCACCCGCGGGCAACGCCTGCACCGGCGCCGCCTACGATCCGTGCACGGCCGCCGGGCAGTGCCTGTCGGGCAACTGCAAGCTGTTCAGCAGCGCCGGCATCCAGGTGTGCACGCAGGCCTGCAGCGCGGCCAACCCGTGTCCCATGCAGAACGGCGCCGCGGTGCCGTGCAACAACATGGGGGTTTGCCGCCCGCAGACCGCGAACACCTGCACCCGCTGAGTCCGAAAATGACCCGCGGGATCGTCGCCCTAGTGGCGGTGGTCGCGGACCGTCGGGCCGGTCGGCGCCGGCGGGGTGTTATCCCAGCGACCGTCGACCCACACCCACGCGTTGCC
>JAPLLF010001193.1 GCA_026387715.1 Pseudomonadota bacterium | reverse complement strand
TGCCGCTACGGTGCGCGGCCCGCGTTCGCGCACGAGCGGCTTGCCTGGACCGCCGACGGACGGATCTCGTACCAACTCAAGCGGCCGTGGCCCGACGGGCGCACGCACCTGGTGCTCGAGCCGGTCGCGTTCCTGCGCCGGCTGTGCGGCATCATCCCGCCGCCGCGCCGGCACCTGGTGAGGTACGCGGGCGTGTTCGGTCCCGCGAGCAAGCTGCGCGCGAAGCTCCGCGCGCTGGTCCCCGCGGCCCCATCCAACGACGCGACCTCGCCGAGCTGCGCGGCGCCGACCTCGGCGAGCGGTCATCGCACCCGCCTGCCGTGGGCGGAGCTGTTGCGTCGCGTGTTCGCGGACGACGTCCTCCGCTGCCCATGCGGCGGTCGCCGCTCGGTGATCGCCATCGTCGCCGTGCCTGCGATCGCGCGTGCCGTACTCGTCGGGCTCGGCCTTCCCGCCGAGCCCGCGACCTTCGCGCCCGCGCGCGCTCCACCGCAGACCGAGCTGTGGTTCGACGAAGCGCCGTAGCGGACGCGAGGGAATCCCTTCGCGACCGGCAACCTGCGTCCATGCCCTCGCCGAACGTGAGCTGGCCTACGTGACGCGCAGCGGTTCCCACCCGCTTCGCCAGCGATTCCCATCCCCGCTTCGCCCACCGGCTCGTGATCGCACCTGCACCCGCCCGCCAAACGCGACTTGTACGTCCTCGCCGCTGTACGTCCTCGCCGCTCGCGGAGCAGCTGCCGTTCGGCGCGGCGGCCTTCGATTCTGCCGTGGTGACGTACACGCTGTGCAGCGTCGGCGATCCGGCGCGCGCGCTGGCGGAGATCCGGCGCGTGCTGCGGCCGGGCGGCGAGCTGATCTTCGTCGAGCATGGCATCGCGCCGGACGCCCGGACGCAGCGCTGGCAGCGCGGCCTCACGCCGGTGTGGCGGCGGCTGGGCGGCGGCTGCCGGCTCGATCGTGACGTGCGCGGGCTCCTCTCCGGTGCCGGCTTCGCGACCGACATGTCCGCGGCCTACACCGAGGGCGTGCGCTGGCTCAGCTTCACGTACGAGGGGATCGCGCGCTGAATGCACCGAGCACCTCGCGGCCGCGCGCGCGTCCGCGCTCGACGTGCTCGGCGCGCAGCGCGGGGCTGAAGAAGCCGGCGAACGAGGACCCCGCGAGCTCGGTGAGCGGGCGGATCTGCACGATCGCGATGGGGCGGCGGCCGGTCCAGCCGACGGCATCGAGGACGGCCGCGCGCTGATCGTCATCGAGCACGCCGCGGGCGACGAGCGCCTCGAGCGCGGCGAGGCTCGTGTTGACCTGCTCGGCCTCGCGGAGATCGCGGTAGAGGCGCTCTCCGATCAGCATCGTGGCCAGGTGACCGGCGTAGGCGAGGCCGTGCAGTGGGGGCGGCGGCCCGGTGCGCTGCTCGACGGTGGTGGCCACGACGACCACCGCGTCGATCGACGTGCCGAGGGCGCCTTCGAGGGCCCACTTGACCGGCGTGTTGTTGACCGCGCCGCCGTCGATGCACGGACCGAGCTTGCCGACGTTGACCGGCGAGAACACGAGCGGGAACGCGGAGGATGCGGTGGCGGCATCGAAGATGTGGTCGAGCTTGTCCGCGGTCGCGAAGTCGTCGCCGGTGAAGTCGCACACGCTCTCGAACGTGGTGGCGGCGTGATCGCCGACCGTGCCGGGCGCGCCCTCGAGCACGGCGACCAGCAGGCGCAGGTTGATCTCGGCGGCATCCGCGGGGTTGCTCGGCGGGATGAGGGCCTTCAGCAGCGCGCGGATGCGCGTCTGATCGGAGACGGCGCGGCGCGCGAGGAGGTCGGCGAGGCTCGGGTGGAACACGTCGTTCCACTCCGCTCGATCCCGCCACAGCTGCGCGAGCATGTCCGCGCCGCGCACGACGTCGCGCGAGCGCACCGCGGCGGCGAGCACGGTGCCGTTGAGGGCGCCCGAGCTGGCGGCCACGACGCGGATGATCTCGACATCGGTCTCCGCGATGGCCTGGAGCACGCCGGCCTCGAAGGCTCCCTTGGCGACGGCACCTGCGAGGACGACGGCGATGCGAGGACGACTTCTCACACGCGAGGTTTACCGCGCGGGCGCGCTCCGCGGCCAGCGTCTGATGCGACACTGAGCCGTGGCCGCCGACGACAGCACCCAGACCCGGCGCGACGTCCACGCCGGGCCGGTGCGGCGGACGCTGGTCGTGATGATCGACGACGCGATCGTCACGCATCTGTTGCCGGAGACCGGGGAGCTGGTCATCGGGCGCGGCCAGGGCGTCGAGATCCGCGTGGATCACCCGTCGGTGTCCCGCGCGCACGTCGCGCTCGAGCTGCGCGATGGCATGCGCATTCGCGATCTGGGCAGCGCGAACGGGACGTCGTTGCGCGGCGCGCGGTTGCCGGCGTCGCGGTCGATCGAGATCGGCGCGAACGAGACGTTCCTCGTCGGCGATG
>JAPLLF010001160.1 GCA_026387715.1 Pseudomonadota bacterium | reverse complement strand
CAGATCTACACCCTGCGACCTCGAGCCTACGGCGGCGTCGTGAGCACGCCACACGGAAGCCGGCTCCGCCACCCTGACCGATCAAGCCGAAACACGCGGTAGTCCTCTGTAGGTCGAAGAAGGCGCTCACCCTCGACGGATCCCTCGCGGTACGACCCCACCGTTTCACAGTTGAAGACAACGTTTCAACCGTTGACCTGCGCCCGGCAAACTCACTATTCTGTCCAGAGTTGGGGGACCTCACAGACGATACGATGCTTGAAGCGAGCAACAGATCTGCCACGGATGCTGATGGCTCTGTCGTCGATTCAGGCACCGCACTGCCCAAGCAATTTGGGAAGTATTCGATCCTCGGTCACCTCGCGACCGGCGGCATGGCCGAGGTCTACCTCGCCCGGCAAGCGGGGCTGCAGGGCTTCGAGAAGATCGTTGTCATCAAGCGGGTTCGTCCGGAGATGAACAACCAGGCGACGGTCACGATGTTCGTCGACGAGGCGCGCCTCGTCGCGACGCTCGAGCACCCGAACATCGTCCAGGTTCACGAGATCGGTATCGTCCAGGATTCGTATTTCTTCGTCATGGAATACGTGCACGGCGCGGATCTCCGGCACCTGCTCGAGAGAGGAATCAAGAAGAGGAGCCCGGTGTCGCTCGCCGAGGCCATCTACATCATCGTCCATGTCTGCTCGGCGTTGCACTTCGCGCACGAGAAGACGGATCATGAAGGTAACTCGCTGGGTATCATCCATCGCGACGTCTCGCCGTCGAACGTCCTCCTGAGCCACGACGGTGCGGTCAAGGTCTGCGACTTTGGCATCGCGAAGGCGGCGGGCCGCTCGACGGAGACCGTGCGCGGTACGCTCAAGGGCAAGTTCGCGTACATGTCCCCGGAGCAGTGCCGCGGTGGGACCCTCGATCGCCGCAGCGACATCTTCTCGATCGGAATCCTCCTCTACGAGACAACGACCTCGACGCGGCTAAACCGAGGTGGAAGCGACTTCGAGGTGATGCAGGCGATCGTCGACGGGCCGGTCCCGAAGCCGTCGGACAAGGACCCCCTATATCCGCCGGCTCTCGAGCTCATCGTGCAGAAGGCGCTCGCGAAGAAACCCGCCGACCGTTATCAGACTGCACAAGAGATGCAGCTCGATCTCGAGGAATTCGCGCGCGAGTACAGGCTCCCGTTGTCGTCGGTAAACATCCAGAAGAAGATGGGCGCGCTGTTCGAGAAGCGCCTTGATGCGTGGGCCAAGGCCAAACAGGTTGGCAAAGCTCTTGAAGATCACCTGGTAGATACGTCGAACCGGCGGCAGTCCGACAGCCTGCCCGTGTTCTTCCCGCTCGGCTCAAACCAAGACGGAGATATCGATACCGGCCCGCTCATGCGTGACGGGAACACACCCACACCACACCGGCTGATCTCGATGCAGATTCCAGCCGTCCGGCCGACGCCGACACCGGCGCCGACACCGAACGAAACCCCGCAGTCGGTGCCAGCGCAGGCTGACCCAACCGTTGCGAAGCGGCGCCCCAGCGTGGCGTGGCTCGTCGTCGTCGTGCTCGCGGGGACTGCTGGCGCTACCGTCAGCATGCTGCAGCGTTCGCTCGTGAGCACGGAGAAGCCGTCGAACAAGGCATTCGAAGCCGATGCCGAGAAGATCGCGGCGGCGATCGAAGCAGCGTCGCGCTCCGCGCACATGAAGGCCGACGGCTATGCGAGCACGCCGATGCTGCGCGCCGCGATCGAGACCGATGCCGCGACGATCAAGGATCTCGCGCAGCACGAATATGTGTTTGCCGTCGGCAAGAACGAGACGATCGAGATCTTCCAGCTGCACAACGGCACTTCGACGTCGTTGCTCCGCCTGCCAACCACCGGGCAGAAGCTGGTCGCGCTGAAGCCGCAGGAGACCCACCTCGACGGCAACGGCAAGGAGCTGGTCGTGACTGCAAGCGCCCCAGTCTCCGGTCAGAAGGCGAACGTTGCCGGCGTCCTCGAACTGGCGACGCCGGTCGATCTCGGTCCGACCATTCGCGGGCTCGCGGAGCACGCGACACGGGTGACGTTGGAGGGCGCGGGAAAGGAGATCGTGCTGCTCGATGGCGCCACAACAGGCACCCTCGTTCGTATCCCGGTGCCGGCCGGCGACACCGGAGCTTCTCTGACCCTGCTGGCCTCTCACCCTGCCCCTGTGCCCGGTGAAATAAGTTGGGTATCCCCTGTGCGATACGGTGCGTTCGCTCTCGCAGGCTTCTGTCTCCTTGTGTACGTTGCGGCAAATCTGCGTCGGGCACGTAGCTAGATCCCGCAGCTAGATCCCGCGTGTACAGGAGCTGATACCTATGAAGAACCTACGTCTGGTAGTTTGCCTTTTCGCCGCCGCATGTGGAGGTGGGAGCAAGTCCCAACCGACCCCCACCCCGAAACCGATAACGGGGCCAGCGGCAACGCCGACGCCGACGCCGACGCCGACGCCGACGCCAACGCCAACGCCAACGCCGACCGAGGCAAAGAAGCTCTACGATCGACTGGGTGGCCAGGGCGCGATCGTCGCGGTCGTCGACGACTTCGTCAACCACACGACCACGGATCCTCGAATCAAGTTTCGGTTCTTCAACACCGATCCGGTCAACCTGAAGAAGCTCCTCGTCGAGTTCGTGTGCTTGGCGACCGGTGGCCCGTGCAAGTACACGGGTCGCGACATGGCGGCCTCGCACGCGGGCATGGATCTCGTCGACGACGAGTTCAACGCGCTCGTCGAAAACCTGAAGAACTCGCTCGACAAGTTCAAGGTCCCTGCCAAGGAGGAGGGCGAGCTATTGGGTGCACTTGGTCCGCTCAGGCCGCAGATGGTCGGCGCAGCCGACAAGCTGAAGCCGATCGCCGACAAGGACCTCGAGAAGGTCACCAAGCTCGCCGGCACGCTCAAGGATAAGGAAACGCAGGACCTGCTCGGTGCTGCGGTCATCGCAGGCAAGCGCGGCCAGCGCAACTACGCCGAGCAGCTGTTCAGCCGCGCGGAAATCTTGTCGGGTACCAAGCAGCTTAGTTCGGTCGCGGGCATGTTCCGCGCAAGTGCCCCGACGCGTATCGACACCCCTCTCAAGAAGATGACGGATACCGGCGCCCAGCCGGCCAGCGTCGGTAGCTCGGAGGAGGACTCGCCGGATAAGAAGCCACCCCCGAAGGTCGGCAAGCTGCACGGCTCGCTGAAGATCGACGGCAAGCCGTTCACGGGGATGGGTGTCGTGATGTTGTGGCCGGAGAAGGGCCCGATCGCGAAACGCACGCCGAAGCAGCGAGTGATCGAGCAACGCAAGAAGGAGTTCGCGCCACACGTGATGGCGGTGCCGCCGGGCTCGACCATCGCGCTCCCGAACTTCGACGACATCTATCACAACGTGTTCTCGGTCTCGAAGTCCAGGTCGTTCGACGTCGGCCTCTACAAGAGCGGCGACATGCGTGAGGTCAAGTTCGAAAAGCCAGGCATCGTGCGCCTCGGTTGCAACATCCACGCGAGCATGGCGGCGTACGTGGTCGTCGTCGATGCGCCCTACTATGTGGTCGCGAAGGCCGACGGTTCGTTCACGTTCAACACCCTCGCCGCGGGCAAGTACAAAGTCCAGGCGTGGAGCGAGCAGAGCCCGGAACCGAGCACGAGCACGCTCGAGGTCAAGGTGGGCGACAACGAAGCCAACCTCGATGTGAAGGGTGGAGCAGCGAAGTTCAGCACCGACAAGTTTGGCGGCGCGCGCTAACGCTGTTTGGGTGGCTCGTC
>JAPLLF010000412.1 GCA_026387715.1 Pseudomonadota bacterium | reverse complement strand
ACCGGCACCGGCACCGGAAGCGGCACCGGCACCGGAAGCGGCACCGGCACCGGCACCGGAAGCGGCACCGGAAGCGGAAGCGGAAGCGGAAGCCGAAGCGGAAGCGGAAGCGGAAGCGGAAGCCGAAGCGGAAGCGGAAGCGGCGGCTCCGACCCCGCAGCCCCTTCGGCGTCGACACGACCCGAAACATTTCACTTCGTTTCGACGTGAGAGGGAGGACCGTCGAGCGGGCACCCGGGCACATGCGAACAAACCTCATGGGCATGCTCGGGATGGTCCTGGTGGTCGGCTGCACCGATCCGGAACACGACGCGGACGTGGTCGAGCCAGACGCCGCGGTGGTGGGCACGGGTGACACCGTGTTCACCACGGGCCAGGATCCGACCAACCCGTTCTTCCAGGTCCTCGGCACGAACGACCGGACGTGTGCCAGCTGTCACGATGTCGCGTCTGGCTGGAGCGTCACCCCGGCGGCGTTGCAGGCCCGGTTCGACGCGTCCTCCGGGCTCGATCCGGTGTTCCGGACCGTGGATGGCGCGACGTCCCCGGCGGCCGACGACACCAGCCTCGCCGCGCGCCGGACCGCCTACGCGCTGCTGCTGAGCCGCGGCGTGTTCCGGATCGGCCTGCCGGTCCCGGATGGCGCGGACTTCGCGGTGAGCGCGATCGACGATCCGTACGGCTACGCGAGCGTCGACGAGCTGTCGCTGTATCGCCGGCCGCTGCCGTCGACGAACCTCCGGTTCGCGCGCACGCTCATGTGGGACGGTCGCGAGCCCACGCTCGCGAGTCAGGCGACCGACGCCACGCTCGGCCACGCGCAGGCGATGCGCGCCCCCGCCGAGGCGATCGTCGGCCCGATCGTCGCCTTCGAGTCGAGCCTGTACACGGCGCAGGCCGTCGATGCCGAGGCCGGCGACCTCGCCGACGGCGCGACCGGCGGTCCCGCCGCGCTGGCCACCCAGCCGGCGACCGTCCCGCGCGGGTTCACGCTCTACGGGACGTGGGCGACCTCCGACAACGCGCGGCGGCGCGCGATCGCGCACGGCGAGCAGCTCTTCAACGGACGGCGCTTTCAGATCCGGGGCGCGATCGGCCTCCCCGACCAGGAGGGCACGTGCGCCACGTGTCACGACGCGCCGAACGTCGGCGCGCACACCACCCCGCTGTTCGTGAACCTCGGCATCGCCGACGCCGCGCGCCGGCAGCCGACGGTGCCGCTCTACACCGTGACCCAGCTCGCCGACGGGCGCACCACGCGCACCACCGACCCCGGCCTCGCGCTGACCACCGGCAAGTTCGCCGACGTCGGACGGTTCAAGGTCCCGACGCTGCGCGGCCTCGCGATGCGGCCGCCGTACTTCCACGACGGCTCGGCCGCGGCGCTCGACGACGTCGTGCGGTTGTACGACCGCCGGTTCGGGATCCGGCTCTCTCCGCCCGATCAGCGCGACCTCGTCGCGTTCCTCCAGGCGCTCTAGCAGACCCAAAATGGGATCGGGGCGTCGTGGTCGTGGTCATGGTCGTGGTCGTGATCGTGGTCGTGATCGGCGACGGCGACGGCGACGTTTCCACGTTGACCTTGACCTCGTCGGACTGCGGACCGTCGACGCGGACCGCCCAGATCAACGACAACGAGCGCCGTCGCCGTCGCCGTCGCCGTCAACGCCGACGTCAACGCCGACGCCAACGCCGACGCCGACGCCCACGGACCCGGCTAGCCCTGGCGACGGCGCGTGCTGGCCGACCGGATCTCGGCGACCAGGCCGGCGACCTCGTCGGTGAGCTTGCTCGCGAGCTCCGCGAGGCTGCCCGCGGACTGGTGGAGATCACCGACCGAGCGCCGCGTGGCGTTCGCGGCGTCGAGGATCACCGCCATCGAGCCCTCGAGCCCGGAGGTGCCGTGCTCGGCCTCCGCGGCCGACCGCACGATGTGCGTGGCCACCGAGGTCTGGGTCTCGACCGCGCGATTGATCGCATCCGCGACCGTGTAGAGCTCCTGGATCGTGCTCACGACCGCGCCGGTCGCGCTGACCGCCTCGGTGGTGGCGAGCTGGATCGCGCCGATCTGCGTCGAGATGTCGTCGGTCGCGCGCGCCGCCTCGCCGGCGAGCAACTTGACCTCCTGCGCCACCACGCCGAAACCCTTGCCCGCCTCGCCCGCGCGCGCGGCCTCGATCGTCGCGTTGAGCGCGAGCAGCTTGGTCTGGCTCGCGACGTTGCTGATCAGCTTGACGACGTCGCCGATGTGGCGGCTCGCGTCCGCGACGCCACCGGCGGTCGTCTCGGTCTGGCGCGCGCCCTCGACGGCGCGCCCGGCGATCACCGTCGAGCGCGCGGTGCGCTCGCGGATGCTGGCGATCTCCGCGCGCAGCTGCTCGGTGTAGCGCGACACCGCGCCGACGCCGTCCCGCGCGCACGCCGCGGCGGTGGCGCCCACCGTCGCGCCGTGCGCCGTCCGCTCCGCGCTCTGCTCGAGCACGCCGGCCGACACGTCGAGCTCGTGGGCCGCCGCCGCCACGCGCGCCGCGAGACCACCGACGGTGCTCTCGAGCTGGACCGCGAGCGCGAGCTGCCGCTCGCCGACGACCGCGAGCTCGGCCGAGCGCTCGCCCATCCGCCGGGTCGCCGCGTTGATCACCCGCGCGCCGTGACGAAACCGACCCGCGAGGCCACGCTCGAGCACGCGCCGTCGAAACGAGTCGCGGCTCACGTGCTCGAGCGACGCCGACGACTCGCGCACGAACGCGTCGGTGGTGTCGAGCAGCGCGTTGATCGCGCCGTGGAGCCGGGTGAGGGTCGGCGCGTCCTCGCGGTACGGCAACCGCACCTCGAGATCGCCACTGGCCGCGCGGGTGCAGGCGTCGATCGCGTCGAGCAGCTCCTGCTCGGTCGCGCCGACTTGCGCTGGCTCTGGTGATGGTGGCGTCTGCGCGGGGTCGATCCGTGGCGCGCTTCTTCGGAACGGGGCGTTCACGACGCGCTCCCGAACACGAGATCGTCGTACGCCAGGTGGCGTGCCTGGAGCCCGCTGGTGAGGCACGCGAGCGACGCGTCGAACCCGGCGGTCCTGCCTTGCCGACGCTCCGTCTCGCACATCGCCGCGTAGATCGGCGTGAGCGTCGCGACGACACCGCGATCCGCGGTGCGCCGGTTCGAGTGGTAGCCGATGAGGTGACCGTCCTCGCCCAGCGTCGGCGTGACGTGCGCGAGCACCCAGTAGTGATCCCCGTTCTTCGACAGGTTCTTCACGAACGCGAAGATCTCCTGGCCGCTCGCGATGGTGTCCCACAGGAGCTTGAAGATCGCGCGGGGCATGTCGGGGTGCCGGATGATGCTGTGCGCCGCTCCCATCAGCTCCTCGCGCGTGTAGCCGGAGAGCTGGACGAACAGCTCGTTGGCGTACGTGATCCGGCCGGTCGGGTCGGTCTTGCTCACGATGAGCTCGTCGTCGCGGAAGGTTCGCTCGACCCCCGTGGGGGTGACATGGCCTCGCATGGCGACCAGAGATTGCAGAATGCAAACCAACGCGCGGGCGCAGGTCTTGCGTGACAGATCCCGCGAACGCAAAACGTGCGCGTTTTCTCGTACTTCGGCCTCGTTCTGGACGGTCGAACGTCAGCGTCGCCAGGCGGGCGTCAACCCAATGGCGTCAACCGCGCCGCGATGCCAGCGTCCAGCCGCACAGCTTGTAGAGGATGCGCGCCCCGACGTTGGCATCCCACTCATCGCCATCGGGCCCCGGCGCCACCTCGTTGAGATCGAAGCCGATGATCCTGCGGCCATGCGCGACGAGCTGACGGAGCAGCATGCACGCCTCCTGAAACGACAGGCCACCGGGCACCGGCGTGCCCGTGTGCGGGCACAGCTGCGGATCGAGGCCGTCGATGTCGAACGACACGTACACCCGCGGCGGCAGCGACGCCACGATGTCGTCGCAGATCGCGCGCCAGCTCCGGCCGTCGAGCTTCTGCTCCGCCAGCTTCTGATCGAAGTGCGTGACGATCCGGCCGTTCGACGCGGCGATGAAGTCCGCCTCCGACTTCGCGAGGTCGCGGATGCCGACCTGCACGAGCTTGGTCACGCCCGGCACGCGCGTCATCACGTTGCGCATGATGCTCGCGTGCGAGCCGACGAAGCCCTCGTACGCATCGCGCAGATCGGCGTGCGCGTCGATGTGCAGGATCCCGAACGCGCCATCCTGCGCGTGCCGCTCGATCGCGCCGAACGGCACGCTGTGATCGCCGCCGACGATGCCGACCAGCTTGCCCTTCGCGAGCAGCGCATCGACCTCGGCGTACACGCGGCGATCGAGCCGCTCGCTCGCCGTGTTCACCCGCGCGAGGAGGTGCTGGAGCTCGGCGTCGGCGTCGTCGATCCGACCGCCCACCGCGATGATCGGCTCGGCGTCCTCGCGTGCGTCGTGGTTCCACGCGGCGATGTCGTCGGCGATGTCGAGCATCGCGATGCCGGCGCGCCACGCCTCGCCGAACTCGACGTCGTACAGATCGAGCTGGTGGCTCGCGGCGCGGATCGCGGCCGGGCCGTTCGCCGTGCCGGCGCGATACGACGTCGTCGCGTCCCACGGCACCGGGACGATCACGAGCTGGGCCTCCTCGGGCGTGAACGGTAGACCGAACAGCCCGGCGGTCGCGAGCGGCGCTTGATCCGGATCGTAGCTCATTGACGCAGGGTACTACCGTGACGCGCGTCGGGTTGCCCCCGCGCCGCCGGTAGTCCAGGATCCCCGCGTGACCGAGCTCAGCACCTGCGTGTGCTCGATCACCGTCACCCAGCGGAAGCGGTACTTCTGGGCCGCGTGGTGGACGGGCGCGCCGACCGAGCGCCCGTTCCGGCATCCCGACGCGTCCAACGGGGGCGCCGCCTCCGCGGAGGAGGCGCTCGCCGAGGCGGAGCGGCTCGCGGGTCGACACCTCGTCGTGATCGAGCCGTACTGGGCGCGCGCGTGGACGCGGGTGATGCGCGGCGAGCCGGCGCCCCGGCGCGCGGTGCCCCGACCGCGGGCGGTGCCGGCCCGGCTCCCCGAGCTCTCCGCGTGGGCGATCCTCGAGCTCCCGCAGGGCGCGCCCCTCGACGACATCAAGCGCGCGTACCGCACGCGCGCCCGCGCGACGCACCCCGATCACGGCGGCGACGCCGACGAGTTTCGCCGCGTGCAGCGGGCGTACGAGCGGCTCGCCACGCCGTCGAGCGCGAGCCCCCGCAAGAAGCGGTGATTCACGCGCGCAGCTGCGCGGGGTAGATGCTGCGCCGGCCCGAGATCGCGTAGGCCACGACGCACACGATCACCACGTGCGGCAGGACGTTGGGGCCGAGCAGCTCGACCGCCATGATCGACAGCGCGAGCGGCGTGTTCGACGCCGCCGCGAACACCGCCGCCATGCCGACGCCCGCGCCGAGCGCGCGCGGGATCCCCAGGTGCGGCCCGAGCGCGCCCCCGAGCGTGGCGCCGATGAAGAACAGCGGCGTGACCTCGCCGCCGAGGAAGCCGGCGCCGAGCGTGAGCGCGGTGAACCCGAGCTTGGCGGCGAACGCCCAGTCGGGCACGTGGGGATCGGCGCCGAAGGCGTCGACGATCGTCGGCACCCCGAGGCCGAGGTAGTCGCTCGTGCCGATCAGCTGCCACAGCAGCACGACGCCGGCGCCGCCGATCGCCATGCGCACCCCCAGGTGCGTGATCCGCGCGCCCTGCTTC
>JAPLLF010001259.1 GCA_026387715.1 Pseudomonadota bacterium | reverse complement strand
ACGTGGTCGAGCGCTACCGGGTCGCCGCGATGGCCGACATCCAGACCGCGCTGCCGATCGTCGACGACGTGTTCGCGGCGATCAGCGCGGTGCCGGACGCGCGGTTCGTCGTCGCGATGGGCGACATCACCCAGCGCGCGGAGCTCGCGGAGTACGACCAGTTCGATCGCCAGCTCGCGACCCTCGACGTCCCGTTCTACACGACGCTCGGCAACCACGAGCTGTGGGCCGATCACACGCGGTTCCTCGAGCGCTACGGGCGCGCGAGCTTCCAGTTCACGTTCAAGGGCGCGAGCTTCACGTTCGTCGACTCCGGCGACGCCGGGCTCGATCCGCTCGTCGAGAGCTGGCTCGTCGACTGGCTCGCCGAGGCCCGTCCCCGGACCTCCGTGTTCCTCACCCACATCCCGCCGATCGATCCCGTCGGGATCCGCGACGGATCGTTTCGCAGCGCGGCGGACGGCCATCGCCTGATCTCGCAGCTGGTCGCCGGCGACGTCGACCTCGCGCTCTACGGTCACATCCACACCTACAAGGCGTTCGAGCTCGCCGGGATCCCGGCGTACATCTCGGGCGGCGGGGGCGCCGATCCGATGAAGTGGGACGGCATCGACCGCCACTTCCTGATGATCGAGCTCGACCCCGCGCGCGGCACGATCGGGTCGGTCGAGGTACATCGCGTCGCCGATCGGCAGTAAGCTCGCGGGATGCAGATCGTCGAGGGGCTCGTGTCGCGGCCGGTCGAGGCGTGTTGGCGCGCGTTCACCAACGTCGCGAAGCTGAGCGCGTGGGTGCCCGGACTGCGCGACGCGCGCGTGATCGACACGCGACCCGACGGCCTCGCGAGCGAGGTCATGTTCGAGTTCGTGACCGGCTCGATCTACTCGCTGGTCTATCGCTACGATCTCGCCGAGCGCACGATCACCTGGGAGCCCCGCGAGGGCGAGCAGGGTGGCGTGCGTGGCGAGGTGTCGTTCGACGACGTCGATCGCGGCACCAAGGTGACGTACGCGATCGAGCAGGTCCGCGGCCGCCGCGCGGTCGAGCGCGCGATCGACGATCCGCACCAGCTCGTCGCCGCGTTCACCCGCTGGATGGACGACGGCAACGACGACGTCGACTGACGGGATCCAAGCCGTGGCATGCTGCGCGCGATGTCGCGCTGCATGCTCCTCTCCCTCCTCCTCCTCGTCGCCTGCTCGAAGTCTCCCCAGCCGACGACGCCGGCGCCGCCGACGTTCACGACGACGCCGGCGCCAGCCGTCGGCGCGGTCACCCCGGCGACCCCGCCGGTGATCGCGCCGCCCGCCGCGACCGACGCGGCCGACGCGCCGGTCGCCGCCGCGGTGATCGCCGAGACCAAGGCCAAGCTGCGCGCGAAGCACGGCGACGCGAGCGCGGCCGCGATCGAGCGCGGCGTCACGCAGGTCGCCGCGCTGTGGCGCCAGAGCGACGGCGATCTCGCCGCGTTCGCGCTCGCCCAGTTCGTCCCCGAGGGGCCGGCCCACGCCGCCCTGTTCACCCGGCTCGAGTCCACGCTCGAGCAGGTCGACGGCGGCTTCCTGGAGATCGGCCGCGCCGTGAAGTGGGGCACCGAGGTCGAGGCCGGCCCGATGCTGCCGGTCGACGAGCTGCTCGCGGGCTACGACGCCGGCGCCCGGCT
>JAPLLF010000327.1 GCA_026387715.1 Pseudomonadota bacterium | reverse complement strand
GTCGCTCGGCCGCCTCGACGATCAGACGGCGCGCGTGCAGATCAGCGCCGTGCTCGATCACCTCGGCAACTTCATCGCCACCGGCGATCACGGGCTGCACCGCGCGTTCCTCCACACCTTCCTCGCGATGCGCGCCGCCGAGGCGCAGAGCCCCGCGTCGGTGCTCGCGATGCTCGTCGCGATCGGGGACACCGCGGCGCAGGTCGCCCAGGACGAGGGCGCCGGGCGCCCGGACGGGGCCGAGCTGACCTTGCTGCTCACCCGGGTCACCGCCAGCACCGCGCGCGCCGTCAACGACCTGATCGCCGAGGAGCTCGGGCGCCGCATCCAGCAACGCACGGAGCTCGCCAAGCGCGAGAGCGGACGGTCGTGATGACGGAAGAGCCCGCCCACGGCGTCCGCGTCGCCAGCGACACCAACGTCGGCAAGGTGCGCACGACCAACGAGGACTCGTTGCTCGTCGAGGCGAGCCGGGGCCTGTACGGGGTGTTCGACGGCATGGGCGGCGCGAACGCGGGCGACGTCGCGTCGCAGACCGCGCGCGACGCCGTGCGCGACTACGTGATCCAGCGGCGCCTGACGATGGAGCCCCGCGCGCTGATCGAGGCCGCGTTGATCGCGGGCTGCAACGCCGTGTTCACCAAGGCCGCGCTGTCGCGCGAGACCCACGGCATGGGCACGACCGCGGTCGCGTGCCTCGTCGTCGATCCCCAGAAGGCGTTCATCGCGCACGTGGGCGACTCGCGCGCCTATCTGCTCCGCAACAGCCGGCTGTCGGCGCTCACCCGCGATCACACGATCGTCGAGGAGCTCGTGGTCCGCGGGATGCTCACGCCCGACGAGGCCGAGCGGCACCCGTACAAGAACGTGCTGTCGCGCAACCTCGGCGCGCAGGCGACCTGCAAGGTCGACGTGTTCGAGCTCGACATCCAGCCCGGCGATCGCGTCCTTTTGTGCTCGGACGGCCTCTACGGCTACGCCGGCCAGGACGCGATGCAGTACATCCTCGGCTCGGGCGACGCGCCCGAGGACGTCGCCCGCGATCTCGTCGAGCTCGCGCTGCGCGGTGGCGGCGGCGACAACGTCACGACGATCGTGATCGAGGCGCCGCAGAGCCCGCAGTCGTCGACGCAGATCGTCCGCACCAACGGCGCCCAGGCGTGGTGGCAGCGGCAGCAGCGCTTCCTGCAGGTCGCCAAGGAGCGCGGGCTGACGCGCAACCCGATCGTGCGCGGCCTCGATCCGACCGAGGCGCTCGACCTCGTCGCGCTGTCGCTGTGCCAGGCGATCTATCACGACCTCGAGAAGTCGACCGGCGTCAACGTGTGGACGTTCACGCAGAACCTCGCCGGCGGGTGGTTCGAGCGCGGCGGCGAGTGGGGCCCGCTGCGCGCGATGTTCGACATCCTCGCGATGAGCGCGCGCACCGTCGTCGACGAGCTGCGCGCCAACGATCGACCGCTCGGCTTCCTCGTCGACGTCGCGGTGAGCCGCGCGCTCGTCGTCGCCGAGCTCGCCCTCGGCGGCCTGCTCGCCGAGCAGCTCCGCCAGGTGGACGCGGACCTGATCCAGCTCCACACCCAGCTCCAGGAGACCGTGCAGCACGAGCTCGTGGAGCCGGGCGACCTGGGGACCGAGCCCGGCACCGTGCCGCACACGATCTCGGGGATCGGCGCGAGCCGCGACAGCACGCCGAAATTCCTCGACCAGCAGACGATCCCGTTCCTGCGCCCCGATCGTCCGGTCACCAACAGCGGGGTGGCCAACGAGCTGCTCGACGCGATCGGCAAGACGCTCACCGTCGCGCGCGCACGCACCGCGCCGAAGGCCGAGCTGGTCCGGCAGATCCTCTCCGCGCTGGAGACGATCGCGACCGACAGCGCCGGCAACTTCGCCACGGCGGTGCTGTCCGCGCGCGAGATCTACGGCGTGCGCCCCGTCGACGAGACCGGGATCATGCCGCTGTTCGACGCCCTCGATCACGCGCGCGTGCTGACGTCGTCCTCGGTCCATCAGATCGTGGCCGCGGACGCGACCCGCGCGCGCGTGTTGCACGCGCTGTCGGCGGCGCACCAGCGCCTCGTCGGCGCGACGACCGGGCTCGTGCTCGAGGCGGTCGCGCCGATCAGCGAGCGGCTGCAAGACGTCGCCGCGCAGACGGTCGAGTTGCGCGATCAGGTCGCCAAGGCCGAACGCCGGCGCGCGGATCTCGAGAAGCGGTTCGCGACCAACGTGGACCAGAGCCTGCCGTGGGGTAGCCGCGGAAACACCAACTGGTGAGTGATTCCATGGAAGCCGACCTCGCCGAGATCGTGAACGTCCTGCGCGACGAGGTGCTCGATACCGTCGAGCACGGCGATCGCGATCCGCCCGGCACCGAGTTCTTCGACGCGGTGCTGCGCGCGCTGCCGCTCGGCGTCGCGGGCGAGTCGATCCCGGGGCTGGATCTCGCGCTCCACGACGCGGTCTCGCGCCGGCTGGCGTGGGGCGATGGCGAGGAGGTCGTGCTGTCCGACGCCGAGGTCGTGTTCGATCGCCTGCTGGTCGCGACCGAGCGGGCGCTCCGCGATCCCAACGACCGCATGGTCGTGATCGAGGCGGCGACGCAGGTGGCGGTCACCGTCGCGCGCGTCGTGTCGCTCGCGGCCGTCGCGCGGGCCGCGCGCGATCGCGTGGCGCGCCTGCGCGAGGAGCTGTCGCAGCGGCAGCTCAAGGAGGTGCTCGAGAAGCAGAAGGCGAACATCGTCCTCCTCGAGGGCGAGGTCGCCTTCG
>JAPLLF010001007.1 GCA_026387715.1 Pseudomonadota bacterium | reverse complement strand
GGCTCGTCCCAGTCGAGATCAAGTTGACCAGTTCGTGCCGTAGCCAAAACATTTCTTGGCGCACCAGACGATCGATCACGTTCGCCCACGGCGTCGGATCGCACGGATTGCCGATCAGGTGAATGTACGCGGCGTGCTCGAGGTACGGCGACGCCGCGAGCGCCTCGACCCCGGCTTCGCCGATCGCATCCCCGCCGAGATCGACGAACCGCAGGTTCACGACGTGCGGGCTACGCGCGAGCGCGATCGCGCCTGCATCGCCGAACGCCTGCTGCTGGCTCGGGAGGTTCAGCGAACGCAGGCGCAGGAGCTCGGGCATCGCGAACAGGCTGTCCAGATCACCCAGGGGCTTGGTGAGCTTGACGTGCTGGATCGGCGCGAGCGCGAACAACTCCGCCGCCCGGAGCTGCCACTGCGCGCCGCGGAGCGTCACCCGCGCGACCAGCCCGCGGAAGAACTGAAAGCTGTCGACCAGATCGGCGATCGGCCCCGCGAGGGCGCGGCCATCGCGCGCGACGATCGCGTCGACCTCGCGATCGAGCTGGGCCGCCTCGTCCATCTTGCCGGCCAGCGCGAGCTAGCGCTGCGCCAGCTGCTTCTCGATCAACAGCGCGCGCGGATCGCCCGCCGCCTTCCATTCGGCGGCGAGCGCTCGACGTGCAGCGATCGAGCCCGGTTCTGCGAGGACGCGTTCGAAGGGGGTCACACGACGACTCTACCTCAGCCGGCTACGGCTTCTTGTTCGCGTCGCCGATGGCGTCGCTCTGGAACTCCGCGACGCGCGAGTCCGTGGTCGGGATCTGCGGCGAGTCCGCGGACATCTTGGTCTGCTCGCGTCGATTCTTGAGCGTCTTCTGGTCGTCGGTGTCCGTCACGTTGACGTTGCCGAACGTCGCTCCACCCATCACGCGGACGGCGCCGTCACCTTCCTTGGACTGGAGCACGGCCCCTTGCTTCGAGGCCCCCATCTCCATGTTGCCGATCATGGTCTTCGGCGACGCCGTCGGATCGTTCGTCGCGCGCTTGCCGGTGGTGTCGTACCCCATGCTGATCGCGACCTTGTCGTACCGCACCTGGTAGGTGACGATCGCGTCGCCCTCGCCGTGGGCGAACGTCACGAGCGCACCCGCGCCCTCGTGCTCGATCGTCACGACCCGATCGGTCGACGTCTTCACCTTGTTCTTCGGATCGGTGGCCGCGGCGACCCGATCGACCGTTCCGAGCGCCGCCAGCGACTCGACGTTGGCGTCCTTGCCGGACTCCTTGGTGCTCGATCCTGTCCAGTCGACGAGCTTGGCGCCCGCGCGCACCGCCTCCAGCGCTGCCCACGCCGCGGTCGGACCGTAGCCGAGCACGAGGACCCGCTGCCCCTCCATGCTTTGCTTGGTCTTGCTGTCGGTCATGATGTTGTCGCCGCCGACCATCACCCCCGACTTGAACATCGAATCACGATGCTTGGCGGACAGCATCGTCTCGTCCGGCGCGCCGAGCGCGCCGAGGCCCGTCGTGAGGTCCGTGTGGTGCGCGTACACGACCACCTCCTGGCCGTTGATCATCATCTTGATGCGCACCTCGTGACCGGAGGCATCCGGATGCCAGTCGGTCGAGGCCGAGCGCAGCTCGACCGTGGTCACCACGGCGTCGACGCGCGTGACCCCGAGCTGCTTGCGCGACAGATCCATCGCCGAGTTCATCGCGCCGACGGTGGCGAAGTCGCCGCCGTCCTCCTGCGCGGCAGCCAGCTTGCCCGCGGCCGGCTTGAGCATGGCGTGGGTCTCGCCACCCCCCGCCTGCGGATCGAACACCGCCGCGCGCTGGCCCCACCGCATGTTCGGATCGGTCTTCGCCATGCGCGCGAGCAGGTCGGCGCCGCCGACCACGAGGAGCTTGGTCGGGTCGATGAAGCCGTCGTCGGCCTTCGGGATCGTCCCGAGCGTGGCGACGTCGGTCAACGCCGCGATGCCGTCGCCGACGATCAGGCGATCGGTGAAGAACGGCTTCTTGCCATCACCGATGACCTGGGCCGCGACCTCCTTGGACTTGAGCGACGACTCGAGCCGGAACTTCTCCGCGTCGGCGTGCGTCTGCTCCGACAGCTTGCGCGCCTCGACGCGCTTGTTGATCTCGGGCGTGATGACGTTGCCGACGCCGGGGAACACCGCCTCGAGCTCCTGGAGCCGCTTGGCGTAGTACGCCGGGTCGGTACCACCGAGCTCGAGCCCGGCCATCAGCGCCTGCGCCTTGGTCACGAGCTCGGCACGCCGGATGGTCTCGCCGGCCGCGATCTCGGCGCCCGAGGTGCCCTTCTGATCGCGCTGCTGGATGCGGACGTCGATCTCCTTGAGCTGCTCGAACACGAGCTGGAGCTCGATCACCTTGACCTGATCCTCCGGGCCGTACGGGCGCTTGGTCTTCGGCGTCGCCGGCAGCACGGTCGACTCCGGACGCTGATCGTCGGAGGCGGCCGGCGTCGGGATGTGATCGACGCCTTCTTGAACCGCCTTGTCGTTGAACGTGATGCCCTTGCGCGCAGCCAGGTGCTTCTCGAGCTTCTCGGCAGCGCCTGGCGAGGTCTGACGTAACGACGCCATGAACTCGTCGCGTGCCGGACCGGGCTGATGCGCCCCGACCGACACGAGCAGCATGTCGAGCTCGGCCGCGACCCGCGCCGGGCTCTCCCACTTGGCGTTCTGCTTGGCCGCCTCCGTGACGTCCTGGTTCTTGTCGGTGCGCGCGATCTTGCCGGGCGCCGGCTTGTCCTTGATCTGCTCGAGGTGATTGAGCATCGCATCGACCTGGCCGTGGAGCCCCGCGTTGCCTGCGTCGCTTGCGCTCTTGCCCTGCGCGAGGGCGAGCGCCTGGGTGATCACGCCGCCGAGCGCGCGCGTGACCTGATCGTCGGACAGCTTCGAGGAGACCCAGACGTTGAAGTGCTCACCCTCCTGCTTGATCGCCGCGACCTGTCCCTCCACGGTCACGCCCGGGACGTCCATGCGGATCTCGACGTGTCTCGTCGGGGGACCCGCGATCTCGATGGTCAGCTTGTTGCCCTCGACGTGCTTGCCGGGGATCGACAGGCCGTGGGCGACCTCGGCGAACGCGGCCCCAGCGACCTCGTGGCTGAGGTTGCCCGCGTTGGCTGGGCGCGTGCCGATCTGGGTCGACGCCATCGTGTGATCGGCGTGCTTCACGTCGAGCGGCTTCGGCTCGATCGAGATCGCCCCATCGACGGTTCCGAGATCGCGACGTGAGGTCTCGACCTCGATGCCGTGCTGCTGGAGGTACTTCCGCCAGCGCATCTCGGCCATCGTCTTGTCACCGCGATCACCGGCGCCGACGTCGTCGAAGATCTTCTTCGCCTCGACGAAGCGCTGGCGCATCGTGTCGTCGGTGATCCCCGCGGGAATCTCGCCCGGGGGGACCGCCATCGGTGGCGTCTTGGCCGGCTTGGCCGGACCCGCGGGCTCGACCGTCGGCTTGTACGCCGGCGTCGTGTAGACATCCTCGGCGAGGTCCTTCGGGGCGCCCGCCTTCTCGAGCAGCGCCGCCTGCTCCTTGCTCACAGTGCCGGCGTCGATGCCGTGCGTCGCCAGCAGCCGCTCGAGCGACTTACGGCGCGCGTCGGCCTCCGCGAGCAGCGCGGGCTTCTGGGTGGAGTCCGCCGACTCCGCGGCCTTGAGGGTCTCCTTCCACTGCTTGTGGAGCGACGCCAGCTCGGTCGCGACCGCGATGTCGTGCGCGGTCGGCGCGCTCGCGCCGTCCTTGGTGAACACGCCGGCCTTGGCGTCCGCCGCGATCTTGGCGGCGACAGCGGTCGAGTCCTTGGCCTGCGCGTTCGAGTTGCGCGTGACGTGCTCGGCGATCTCGGCGAGCTCGTGGAGCATCACGAACTTCACGTCCGCCGGGTTGGTCCCCGGCGCGAGGTGCACCGTGGCATGCCACTCGCCGTCGAAGTGCAGCTCGAAGTGCGCCGCCCCATCGTGCGGGGCCGCGGCACCGGCCGCCGCGTCCTGCGCGACGAACGTCAGCTTCACCTTCGGCGACTTGCCGTCGGGAGTCGTGACGGTCATCAGCGCGGTCTTGTCACCGCGCGCCTCGACGGTGGCGTGCGGGATCGACTTCACCGCGGCCTCGACCGCCGTCTTGATCTCGATCGGCGTGACCTTGGTCTTGCCGTCGGAGCCGTAGACGTCCGCGCCCTTGTGCCCGCCGACGCCGTCGTTGGGCTTCTTGATCGTCGACGTCTGCTCCGTGATCTTGGGATCGACCTCGGTCGCGGGCTTGACCGTCGGGGCCGACTCCGTCTTGACCTCGGGCTTGACCTCGGGCTTGACCTCGGGCTTGGCCTCGGGCTTGGCCTCCGCCTTCGCGTCCTTCTTCGGCTCCTTGAGCGGGGCCGCCGTCGTCTCGCCGTCCTTCTTGACGACGGGCTTGGGGTTCACCGTCGCGTCGCCGTTGAGCTCGGCCAGGGTCGTCCCGGTCGACGCCGCGATCGTCTGGAGATGACCGGGGCTGACGCCGAGGTTGTCGTACGGCTTGGCCGGGTTGTACGGCAAGCCGAAGCCCTGCGCCGCGCTCGCGATCTCGTACACGGTGTGCGCGTCGATCGTCTGGAGCGCGCCGATCATCGCGAGCCGCGACATGTTCGCGTCACCGCCGAGGAGCGACGCCGCCTCCATGAACCGGAACGTCGTGCCGGAGATGCCGGCCTTCTGCGGCAGCGAC
>JAPLLF010000681.1 GCA_026387715.1 Pseudomonadota bacterium | reverse complement strand
GTGGCCGGTTTGGCGTAGTGCCCGCACGATTCCGAGGGGTTGGAGGTGGCCCACGGGCTGCTGGTTCGGAGCGCATGGCCCGAAGACTGGCGGTATCATCCCGATGGTGAGCGTGGCACCGATCAAGCTCGCGACCTCGATCGAGCTCGGCGCTCTTGGCGCTGACGTTCGAGCCGAGGTCATTCATGGCGCGATCGTCGAGAAGGCGAGCCCATCATTCGAGCACAGCGCCTCGCAGCTCGCGGTCGGGGGCGTGCTGATGCGCCGCTTCCAGCGGGGTGAGGGTGGCCGGTGGCCGGGTGGCTGGTGGTTCGGGACCGAGGCCGAGGTAGAGTACGCAACCCACGAGGTCTACCTGCACGATCTTGCCGGATGGCGTCGCCAGCGGGTGCCCGAGCGCCCGAGTGGACGGCCGATCCGGACCCGTCCGGACTGGGTGTGCGAGTTGCTCTCGCCGTCGAACGCACGGCGTGATCTCGTCGACAAGTTCCAGGTCCTGCACGCGAGCGGCGTTCCGCACTACTGGATCGTCGACCCCATCGAGCAGACGCTCGTCGTGCATCGCTGGGAGCCGGGCGGCTACCTGGTGATCCTCGCGGCGGGCGGAGCAGAGCCGGTGCGCGCGGCGCCGTTCGAGGCGGTCGCGCTGCGCGTGGCCGTGCTGTTCGGCCGTCAGGACGATGACGACGACACGTAGCTCGGGGCTCAGGCGAGCAGGTTGCGAAGATCCGAGACCGAGAGGTTCGCGACCATGCCGGTATCCTCGAACACGTGATCGAACAGCGCGCGCTTGTGCGCCTGCATCGCGAGGATCTTCTCCTCGACCGTGTCCTCGGCGACCAGCCGATAGGCGGTGACCGGGGCCTGTTGCCCGATCCGGTGCACGCGATCGATCGCCTGCGCCTCGACGGCGGGGTTCCACCACGGATCGAGGAGGAAGACGTGATCTGCGGCGGTGAGGTTGAGGCCGGTCCCGCCGGCCTTGAGCGACAGCAGGAAGACCGGCGCGTCGCCGCCCTGGAATGCAGCGACCCGCTCGCGACGATTTTGGGGTTGGCCATCGAGGTACTCGTACGCGATGCCCTCGCGCTCGAGTCGGGCGCTCACGATCGCGAGCAGCGAGGTGAACTGCGAGAACACAAGCGCGCGATGCCCTGACGCGCCGGCCTCGTGTAAGTGCTCGACCAGCGCGTCGAGCTTGGCGCTGTCCTCGGTCACCTTGCGGGCATCGAGGAGCCCGGGGTGGAGGGCCGCCTGCCGGAGCCGGAGCAGGGCCTCGAGGACGACGATCGCGTTGCGCGCGACCCCGCCGGCTTCGAGCTTGGGAAGGAGCGCGGCGCGGTAGTGCGCCTTGAGGTCGTCGTATCGCCTGCGCTCGACGCCCTCGAGCCGACACGTGATCACGCACTCGGTCTTGGCCGGGAGCTCCGTGAGGACCTGGGCCTTGGTCCGGCGGAGGAGAAATGGCCGCAAGACGCGACCGAGCGTTCGTGCCCTCGCGAGGTCGGCGTCGATCGGCGGAGCTCCAGCGACGTGCGTGACCTCGCCGAGCGCACGGAGCGCGGCTGGACGGCCGAGCAACCCGGGGTTGAGGAAGTCGAAGATCGAGGCGAGATCGTCGAGGCGATTCTCGACCGGCGTTCCGGTCAGCGCGAGGCGGTGATCCGCGGACAGGCTGCGCGCCGCGCGCGCGACGTGCGTTTCCGCGTTCTTGATCGTGTGGGCCTCGTCGAGGATGATCAGCTCGAAGCTGGTCTCCGCGAGGAGCTCTTGATCGATCCTCATCGTCGCGTACGTCGTGACGACGAGGTCGCCGGTACGGAGGCGCTTGAGGTGCGCGGTGCGCTCGGCGCCGTGCCACTCGAGCGTCGTCAGCTCCGGGGCGAAGCGGCGGGCCTCGTCGAGCCAGTGGAACACGAGGCTGCGCGGGGCCACGACGAGCGAGGGCTTGCGCTTCTTGCGCCCGCGCGCGCGGCGGATGCCCTCGAGGAGGGCGAGGACCTGGATGGTCTTGCCCAGGCCCATGTCATCGGCGAGGCACCCACCGAGCCCGAGCTCGCGCAGGAACACCAACCAGCCAAGGCCGTCGCGCTGGTAGTCCCTCAACGTAGCGCCGAAGCCATCCGGGGCATCGCGTGGCACGAGGCCGACGAACGTGTCGAGTCGGTCGCGCATCGCGGCGAACCGCGCATCCAGCGCCACGTCGTCGATGCCGTCGACGAGCGCGGCGAGCATGAGGGTCTCGGCGTGGCGAAAGCGCAGCGCTCCACCCTTCACCTGGGCCGCTCCGAGCGCCTTGGCGCGCGCCTCGAGCCACGGCGGCAACAGCGCGCTCGTGCCATCCGAGAGCTTGATCAGCGGCTTGCCCGTGCGCAGGGCCGCGAGCAAGGCGGGGAGCTCGGCGCTGGCTTCATCGACGACGAGGTCGATCGAGAGATCGAACCAGTCGATCCCTGACTTCACGGTCGCCGACAATTTGCCACTCGCACGCAGGCGGTTGCCGTCGTACCAGACCTCGATGCCGTGCCTGGCCGCGCCATCGCACAGGGTGCGTAGTCTTGGGCCGGGCACCTGCCAGGTTTCGGAGCTCGACGCGCCGAGCTCGCGGATCACGCGGACGATCTGGTGCTCGACGTCGAGCTGGCGCCGGACCAGCCGCTTGCCGAACGCGTGCAGCACCGAGCCGTAGGCAAGCGGCGACAGCTCGTCCTCGCCGTACATGAGCACCGCGGTGGCCTCGTAGCCCGATCGACCGCTTGGGCGAATCACGATCCGCCCCACGGGGGTCTGCTCGACGATGCTCAGCCCGGCGACGTTGATGGCGAGCTCCGGTGGGTGCGTCTGGCGGCACGCGGCCTCGAGAAACGCCGGGACCGAGTCGAGCGGAATCGTGACGCCGTGGCGAAGGAATCGGAGCCACCGCGTGAGGTGATGCGTCTCGACGATGAGGGCGCGGCCATCGGTGATGGCGACGTCCCCGCCCGCGAGGGCACGGATCGCGTCGAGGGGCAGCGTCTCGTCACCACGGATGAGCACTCCGGTCGCGAGGGCCATGGTGCCTTCGCGCGCGACCGCGAGCCGGATGCGCCAGGCACCCAGGGTGTCGACCGCGAGCGGGACCAGCGCCGAGCTAGCTCCGCGCTCGTCGATCCACCCGAACCGCCCGGTGGCGGCGAGGCGTGGCAGCACCTCGGGCACGCGTGATCGGGTGATTCCGACCGCGGCGCGCTTCTCGGCTCGCCGCGCGAGGTAGCGGGACGACAGCAGGCCGGCCCCGATCGGGACGAGCTCCTCGACCCCGAACAGAACGCCGCGAAGCGCAGCATCCTCGACGCCGAGCTTGACCGGCTCGAGCCGTCCGAAGGTTCGCTTGACCACGCCACCCTTCGCGATCGTCACGCTCGCGATCATCACGGCGCAGGTCTGCTCGTCAAATTGCTGGTTCAGCCGGTCCGAGGCCACCGGGATCGACTGGAGGAGGTACTCGACCCGCGCTAGCCGTCCAGCCGCGGGAAGGGAGGTCCGCGGGAACGTGAAGACCTGATCCCACG
>JAPLLF010000546.1 GCA_026387715.1 Pseudomonadota bacterium | reverse complement strand
GCTGACCTTCCACTCGGCGACGTATGATCACGACGCGCTCCGGCGCGTCGCGGCCGAGGTCGAGGCGCGCATCAAGCGCGAGGCCGACGTCGCGGAGACCAAGCTCATCGGCGGCTTCCGGCGCCAGGTCCGCGTCCGGCTCGATCCGACCGCGCTGGCGGCGCGCAAGCTCGACGCCGCGGCCACGTACGCGGCCCTGGTCGGCGCCAATAGCCAGTCGACCGTCGGGGCGATCACGGCGGGCGATCAGAACATCGTCGTCGAGACCGGCGGCTTCTTCGCGACCTCCGACGACGTCGCGGACACGGTCGTCGGCGTGCACGCCGGCACGCCGGTGCGCCTGCGCGACGTCGCGCGGATCGACGACGCCGCCGAGGATCCCTCGCAGTACGTGTTCTTCGGCCGCGGCGGGGCGTCGACCACCGCGCCGACCGAGGACCCCGCCGTGACGTTGTCGATCGCGAAGCGCCCCGGCACCAACGCGACCGACGTCTCGGGGCGCGTGCTCGACGAGGTCGCGCGCCTCCAGGGCTCCGTGATCCCCCGCGACGTCGAGGTCTCGATCACCCGGAACTACGGCGAGACCGCCGCCGAGAAGTCGAACGAGCTGCTGTTCCACATGGCGATCGCGATCGTCAGCGTCTCGTTGCTCGTGCTGTTCATGCTGGGCTGGCGCGAGTCGCTGGTCGTGGCGATCGCGATCCCGTCGACCCTCGCGCTCACGCTGTTCGTGTTCCACCTCGTGGGCTACACGCTCAACCGGATCACGCTGTTCGCGCTGATCTTCTCGATCGGGATCCTCGTCGACGACGCGATCGTCGTCGTCGAGAACGTCGTGCGCCACCGCGACCTGCCGGAGAACCGCGGGCGATCGCTCCGCGAGGTCACGATCGCGGCGGTCGCCGAGGTCGGCAACCCGACCATCCTCGCCACGCTCGCCGTGATCGGCGCGATCCTGCCGATGGCGTTCGTCGGCGGGCTCATGGGGCCGTACATGCGCCCGATCCCCGTCGGCGCCACCGCGGCGATGGTGTTCTCGCTCGCGATCGCGTTCATCGTGACGCCGTGGGCCGCGGCGCGCCTGCTGCGCGGCGGCAAGGTCCACGCGGCCGAGCACGCGCGCGAGAGCCGGATGACTCGCGGCTACCGCTGGTTGATGTCGCGGCTCGTGGGGGACCGCGTCCGCTGGCGGGTCGGCTTCTTCGCGGTCATCGGCAGCCTGCTGGTCGGCGCGATCGCGCTGGTGCCGATGGGCAGCGTGAAGGTGAAGATGCTGCCGTTCGACAACAAGAGCGAGCTCGACGTCGTCATCAACATGCCCGAGGACACGTCGCTCGAACGCACCGCCGCGGCGGCCCGTGACATCGCGGCGGCCGTGCGCGGCGCGCCGGAGGTGACGGACTATCAGGTGTACGTCGGGACGGCGTCACCGTTCACGTTCAACGGGCTGGTTCGCCACTACGACATGCGCCAGGGGGCGGCGTCCGCGGACGTGCAGGTGAACCTGCTGCCCAAGGATCACCGCAAGGCCCAGAGCCACGACATCGCGCGGCGCCTCCGGCCGCTGGTCGAGGCCGCGGCCGCCCGCTACGGCGCGCGGGTCGCCGTCGTCGAGGTGCCACCAGGCCCTCCGGTGCTGCAGACGCTGGTCGCGGAGGTCTACGGGCCGACCGTCGAGACCCGGCAGGCGCTCGCCGACAAGGTGCGCGAGATCTTTCGCGCGACGCCCGGGGTCGTGGACGTGGACTGGTACGTCGAGTCGACCCACCCCGAGGTGCGGTTCGTCGTCGACAAGGAGAAGGCCGCGCTCCACGGCATCTCGCCGGAGACGGTCGCGACCACGCTGCGGATCGCGACCGGCGGGGCCGCGGCGGGCCTCTTGCACCTGCCGCTCGAGCGCGAGGACGTCAGCGTGATGCTCGAGGTCTCCGATCCGCGGCTCGCGTCGACGGCCGAGCTCTCGGCGCTCCAGGTGCGCACGTTCGACGGCGCCGTCATCTCGCTCGGCGAGCTGGTGAAGCCCGTCGTCACCGAGGTCGATCCCAGCATCTATCACAAGAACTTGTTGCCGGTCGTCTACGTCACCGGCGACGTCGCCGGCGGCGCGGAGAGCCCGGTGTACGCGATCTCCGCGATGAACGACGCGCTCGCGAAGGTCGACGGTCGGGCGTTCGGTGGCCCGGTCGGCGCGATCGAGGTGTTCAACTCGCAGATGCCGAAGGACGACGCGCGCCCGGCGCTCAAGTGGGACGGCGAGTGGCAGATCACGATCGAGGTGTTCCGCGATCTCGGGCTCGCGTTCGCCGTCGTGATGGTCGTGATCTACGCGCTGCTCGTCGGCTGGTTCAAGTCGTTCACGACGCCCCTCGTCGTGATGGCCGCGATCCCGTTCTCGCTCGTCGGGATCTTGCCGGCGCACGCGATGGGCGGGGCGTTCTTCACCGCGACGTCGATGATCGGCTTCATGGCCGGGGCCGGGATCGTGGTGCGTAACTCGATCATCCTCGTCGACTTCATCGAACAACGGCTCGGCGAGGGGATGGCGCTCGAGGAGGCGGTC
>JAPLLF010000021.1 GCA_026387715.1 Pseudomonadota bacterium | reverse complement strand
GCCCCGCGACGAGCACCCGCGCGCGCCACCGGCGCGCCGAGGGATCGTCATCGCGCGGCACGGCGCGGGCGATCGCGCGCGCGGCCGCGCCTGCCACGACGACGAGCCCGAGGAGCGTGGACACGTGCTGGAGCACGCGGTGCAGGGGAATCGTCCCGAGCAGCGGCACCGTGTACAACGCGCCGAGCTCGTCGATCCGGCTCGTGAACACGTCGTTGGTGTGCGTGAACCCATCCCACAGGAGGTGCGTCGCCGTGCCGAGGAGCGCGGAGACCACGAGCATCGGGACCGCCACGGCGGGCCACGCGCGCGGCACGCAGCGCCGCGCGACCGCCGCGGGCGCGAGCTCGAGCATCAGCCACTGCACGTGGCGCTGCCACACCGTCGCGAGCGCGAGGGTGAGCGGCAGACAGAACACCACGAGCCCGAGCAGCGAATGGCTGAACTCGCCCTCGCGCCGTGCCCACAGGAAGTACTGGAAGTCCGGCGCCATCGACCCGATCGCGAGGCAGGTGGGGTCGAGGCGCAGCCCGCGGCGCATCGCGGGCAGCACCGCCATGACGTGGCTCGCGGTGAACGGCATCGCGCGACGCTACTCCTCGAACGAGAAGTCGGCGGCCCAGCCCTTGAGATCGATCGTCTCGCCGGCGGGGACGACCGGCACCTTCGCCACGGCGACCTCGTCCTCGACGAGCGACACCAGCTTGTTGAGCTCGTCGCGCACGAGCGCGTCGATCAGCGACTCCTTCGGCGACGCCCGCCGGACCTTGTCGACCTTGGTGTCCTTGACGGCGACGGCGATGTCTCGCGACGTCGCCTTCATCTGGTGATCGAACAGGTAGTGCGCCAGCTCGTCGCCGAACTCGATCGCGGTCTGGAATCGATCCTTGGGGTCGCGGGTCAGCGCCTTGCGCACGATCGCGTCGAGCTCGGCGTCGACGTTGGGGTTGATCGCGGTGATCGACGGCACCCGCGCCTCGCGCACGAGCTCGACGGTCTTCTGCGGGCGGTCGGTCAGGAACAGGCGGCGGCCGGTCAGCATCTCCCACAGGATGATGCCGAGCGCGAACACGTCCGCGCGCTGGTCGACCTCGAGCCCCTCGGTCGCCTCCGGCGAGAGGTAGCTGAACTTGCCCTTCACGACGCCCTCGTCGGTGATCTCGAGCTGCGAGTTCGCCTTGGCGAGCCCGAAGTCGACGACCTTCACCTCGCCGTTCTTCGACAGCATGATGTTCGGCGGCGACACGTCCCGGTGCACGATGTGGAGCGGCTTGTGCGTGTCGGGGTGCTCGAGCGTGTGCGCGTAGTAGAGCCCCTTGCAGGCCTCGACGATGATCATGATCGCGAGCGCGATGTCGAAGCGGCCGTGCTTGTGAAGCTGGTGCTCGATCAGCTCCTTGAGATCCGCGCCGTCGACGAACTCCATCACGAGGAAGTAGTCGCCGTTCGGGAACTTGCCGATGTCGAACACCGTGATGATGTTGGCGTGCGCGAGGAACAACGAGAGCCGCGCCTCGTCGAGGAACATCGAGATGAACTGCGGGTTCGACGTGAGGTGGGGGAGCACGCGCTTGATCGCGACCACCCGCTTGAACCCCTGCATCGACTCGGAGATGCCCCGATACACCTCGGCCTGACCACCCCCGCCGAGGCGCTCCATCAACGTGTACTTGGGCTGCACGGACGGCAGTGTAGCGCGGGTCACCACGACCAGACGATCCGTCGGGATCCCGATGAAAAAATGATACCTTCGGGGTCCCTGCGCCCTGGGGTGGGGTAGCAAACTATGAAACAGAACATCTGGTCGTGTCGGTCGGTCGTCGTGGTGGTGGTGCTGGTGATGGGGATCGGGTTCCCGTCGCTGGGGTGCTTCTCACCCTCGTTCGAGGAGGGCCGCATCTCGTGCGGGCCGAACGGCGAGTGTCCACCCGGGCTGTCGTGCGCGGCCGATCGGGTGTGTCGCTCGACCAGCATGCCGATCGACGCCGCCGTCGACGCCAAGCTGATCGACGGCAAGCCGCCGATCGACGGGGACACCACGGCCCCCAACGTCCCGACGCTGACGCTGGTGACCTCCTCGCCGGCGAACAACAACACCCCGCAGCTCACCGGCACCACCGAGGTCGGGACCACCGTCGCGATCTACACCGACAGCGGCTGCGTCACCCCCGAACCCGGGTTCGAGGCCGTCTCCATGGCCTCGCTCGGCACCGGCGTGCTCGTGCCGGTCGCCGGCGACACCACGACGCAGTTCCGCGCGCGCGCGAAGGACCCCGCCGGCAACCCGTCGGCGTGCACCTCCCCGGTCACCTACATCGAGGACTCGACCGCCCCCGTGCCGCCGATGGTCGTCGACAGCTTGCCCGCCTCGCCGTCGCGCAGCCTCACCCCGACCGTGCGCGGCACGGCCGAGGCCGGCGCGACGGTGACCCTGTTCAGCGACGCCGGCTGCACGATGATCTCCGGCACGCCGATGGTGACCGACGTCGGCGGCGCGTTCGCCATCCCGGTGTCCGTCACCGTCGGATCGACGTCGACGTTCTACGCCACGGCGCGCGACGTCGCGCTCAACGTGTCCGGCTGCTCGCTGTCCAACGTCGGGTATAACCAGGACTCGTCGGCGGTCGCCGTCCCCACGTTCACGGGCACCAACCCCGCGTCGCCGTCGAAGACGAGCACGACGCCGATGATCCTCGGCACGACCGAGGCGAGCATCACGGTCAAGCTCTACACCGACAACGCGTGCAACGGCACGGTCGCCGCGAGCGGCTCGTCGGACGCCAGCGGGTTGTTCAGCATCCCGGTCACCGTCGCCGCCAACACGTCGATGACGTTCTACGGCCAGGCGCAGGATCCGGTCGCGGGCACGCTGTCGCTGTGCTCGGGCACCGGCATCACCTACACCCACGACACGGTCGCGCCGATGCCTCCGCTGCTCACCGGCTCGACGCCGACCTCGCCGTCGAACGCGACGGCGCCGAGCGTCAGACCATCCCGGGCTCGCCGTCGACGACCAACAACACCACGGTCGTCGTCGGCAGCGCCGAGACCGGCGCGACCGTGCGGCTGTATCGCTCGGCCACCTGCACCGGCATCGAGGCCGCGGCCGGGGTCGCCAGCGGCGGCGCGTTCGGCATCGGCATCACGGTGACGTCGAACTCGACGACGCCGATCACCGCGACCGCGACCGACCCCGCAGGCAACGTGTCCGGCTGCTCGGCCGCGCTCACCTACGTCCACGACAGCCTCGCGCCCGACGCCCCGGTCTTCACCGGCACCACGCCCGGGTCGCCATCCAACATCAACACTCCGATGATCAGCGGCACGACCGAGCCGGCCGCGAGCGTCCAGCTCTACAGCAACGCGACCTGCACGACGGCGCTCGGCACCAGCGTGACCGCCAACGCCGGTGGCATGTTCACCGTCGCGATCACCGTCGCCAACGACAGCGCGACCGCGATCTACGCGATCGCCACCGACGCCGCGAACAACAAGTCACCGTGCAGCGCGCCGTTCACCTTCGTCGAGGACTCGACCGCGCCGGGCACGCCGACGCTGTCGCAGCTCCCGCCGTCGATCTCCAGCACGACGCCGACGCTCACCGGCACGACCGAGGGCAACGCCTCGGTCGACCTGTTCACCAACGGCACGTGCAGCGGCGCGGCGGCCGCGACGAGCACCGCGACGGCGGGCGGCGCGTTCGCCATCATGGTGACGGTCACCGCGAACACCACGACGACGTTCACGGCGAAGGCCACCGACGCCGCCGGCAACGCGTCGGCGTGCTCGGCGATCGCGACCTACACCCACGACAACATGACCCCGAGCGCGCCCTCGGGGCTGGCCACCACCCCGGTGGGGCCGGCGAGCTCGAACACCCCGTCGGTCTCGGGCATGGCCGAGGCCGGCGCCACGGTCCGCCTGTTCACCAACCCGACCTGCTCGACGGCTGTCGCCGGCACGACGACGGCGATCGGTGGGGACACGTTCGCCGTCGCGATCTCGGTCGCGAACGGCTCGACCACCACGTTCTATGCGACCGCGACCGATCCAGCCGGTAACGGCTCCGCCTGCTCGGCGAGCTTCATCACGTACACCCAGGACTCCGCGCCGCCCAGCGCACCGACCGGCCTCGCCACGGTGCCGGTCGGGCCGAGCTCGTCGAACACGCCCAGCGTGACCGGCGCGGCCGAGGCGAACTCGACCGTCCAGATCTTCACGAACGCGACGTGCACCGGGGCGCCGGCGTTCTCGGGCACCGCGTCGGGCGCGGGCACGTTCTCGATCGCCGCGACCGTCGTCGCGAACACCACGACGACGTTCCACGCCAACGCGGTCGACGCGGCGAACAACACGTCCGCGTGCTCGACGAGCAACGTGAGCTACGTCGAGGACTCGACCGCCACGTCGACGCCGACCATCCTCGCCACGTCGCCGGGCTCACCGGCCAACAACAACGGCCCGGCCGTGAGCGGCACCGCCGAGGCGGGATCGACCGTGAAGCTCTACACGATGGTTGGGTGCGCGGGCGCGGTCGCCAACTCGGGGATCGCCACGGGCACCGGCGCATTCTCGATCGTCGCCGCGGTGAGTGACAACTCGACGACTTCGTTCTACGCGACGGCGACCGACCCGGCCGGCAACATCTCGGGCTGCTCGACCGCGCGGGTGTACGTCGAGGACTCGCTCGCGCCGTCGACCCCGTCGGCCCTCGACACGAGCCCGACGTCGCCGGTGAACAACACGAACCCGAGCATCACCGGCACCGCCGATGCCGGCACCACGGTGGCGATCTACACGTCGGCGACCTGCTCGGGCGCGTCGATCGGCACCGGCACCGCGACCGTCGGCAACACGTTCTCGATCCCCGTGTCGGTCGCGGCGAACACGACGTCGACATTCTACGCGCGCGCCACCGACGCCGCGAACAACCAGTCGTCGTGCTCGAGCTCGGTCAGCTACATCGAGGACTCGACGAAGCCGGGCCTGCCGACGCTGACGTCGACCTCGCCGCTATCACCGTCCGGCTCGGCGACCCCGACGGTGAGCGGCACCGCCGAGGCGAACTCGACGGTGAAGATCTACGCGGGGAGCTGCACCACCCTGCTCGCCACCGGCACCGCGACCGCGGGCGGCACGTTCGCGATCGTCACCCCGGTGACGGCGAACGCGACGACCACGCTGCGGGCGACCGCGACCGACGCGGCCAGCAACGTCTCGGCGGGTTCGGCGAGCTCGCTGACGTACACCAACGACGCGACCGCGCCGTCGAGCCCGACCGCGCTGGCCGTCACGCCGGCCGTGACCGCGAACAACAACGCCCCGGTCGTCAGCGGCCTCGCCGAGGCGGGCTCGCTCGTGACGCTCTACACCAACGCCGCGTGCACCACGCTCGCCGGGAGCAGCGGCACCGCCGCAGGTGACGGCACCTACGCGATCAGCCTCGCGGTCACGAACAACTCGACCACGATGTACTACGCCACGGCGCAGGACGCGGCCGGCAACGTGTCGGCGTGCTCGACGAGCACCGTCACCTTCGTCGAGGACTCGCTCGTCCCCGCCACCCCCACCGGCCTGACGACGACGCCGCCGTCGCCGTCCAACGTGAACACGCCGTCGATCACCGGCACCGCCGAGGCTGGATCGACCGTGAAGATCTACAGCAACCCCGCGTGCACCACGCAGGTCGCCACCGGCACCGCCGCGGCGTTCGCGAGCCCGGGCATCGCCGTCACGGTCGGCAACGACTCGTCGACGAGCTTCTACGCGACCGCGACCGACGCGGCGAGCAACGTGTCGGCGTGCTCGGCGGCGGTCGCCTACGCCGAGGACTCGACAGCCCCCAACGCGCCGGTGATCACGTCGACGAACCCGACCTCGCCGGCGAACGACACGACGCCGATCCTCGGCGGCACCACCGAGGCGAACAGCACCGTGAAGCTGTACACCAACGCGGCGTGCTCCGGCGCCCCGGTCGGCTCCACCGCGTCGACCGCGGGCGGCACGTTCTCGATCGCCGCCAGCGCGGTGACCGCGAACACGACGACGACGTACTACGCGACCGCCACCGACGCCGCCACCAACGTCAGCGCGTGCACCGCGGCCGCGTTCACGTACGTCGAGGACTCCTCGCCGCCCGTCCCGCCGAGCGGGCTCGCCACCTCGCCGGCGTCGCCGGCGAACAACAATAGCCCGCTCATCACCGGGTCCGCCGAGGCCAACTCGACCGTCACGATCTTCACGAACGCGACGTGCACCGGCGCGCCGGCGTTCTCGACCACCGCGTCGGCCGTGGGCACGTTCTCCAAGGCCGTCGCGGTCGCCGACAACACGACGACCACGTTCTACGTGCAGGCGACCGACGCCGCGGCCAACAAGTCGACCTGCAACGCGGCGGGCTCGTTCATCACCTACGTGGAGGACTCGACCGCGACCGCCGTGCCGATCCTCGTCTCGACCACGCCGACCTCGCCGTCGAACGCGAGCACGACGCCGACGGTCACCGGCACGACCGGCGCCGGCTTCGCGATCCGGATCTACTCCAACGCGGCTTGCACCACCCTCCTCGCTGGTCCGTTCGCGGCCGACGGCGCGGGCAACTTCACCTCGCCGGCGATCACGGTCACCGGGAACACGACGACGACGTTCTACGCCACCGCGACGAACACCACGACCTCGGCGTGCTCGGCGGGCCTGGTCTACGTCCACGACAGCATGGCC
>JAPLLF010001251.1 GCA_026387715.1 Pseudomonadota bacterium | reverse complement strand
CGTGAGCACCACGTAGCCCGCGTTGGTGAGCATCCGCGCGACCACCTGCAGGAGCATGGGCTCGTCCTCGACCACCAAGATGACCTCACCCCCGCCGCGGGTGACCACCTCGGCAGCCACCGGTGCGGCCTCGACCACGACCACCGCGCGAGGCAGGTAGATCTCGAAGGTCGTCCCGTGACCTGCGGTGCTGGTCACGGCGATGTGGCCTCGGTTCTGGCGGACCGCGCCTTGGACAGTCGCGAGCCCGAGGCCCGTGCCCTCGCTGACGCGCTTCGTGGTGAAGAACGGCTCGAAGATGTGCGCGAGCACGTCGGCGCTCATGCCCGCGCCGTCGTCGCTCACCGACAGGAGGACGTAGTCGCCGGGGTCGCACTCGGTCCCGTCGGCCGCATCGAGGACGCGGTTCTCGGTCCGGATGGTGATGTTGCCGACGCCCGTGATCGCGTCCCGGGCGTTGATGCACAGGTTGGTCAGGATCTGATCGATCTGGCTCGGATCGATCTCGATCGGCCAGAGGCGCACGTTCGGTTGCCAGCTGATCTGGATGTCCTCGCCCAGGATCCGGAGCAGCAGCTTGAGCATGCTCGTCACCGTCTCGTTGAGGTGGAGCACCTTGGGCGCGATCGGCTGTTGCCGGGCGAAGGCGAGCAGCTGGCTGGTGACCGCGGCCGCGCGACCGGCGGCTGCCTGGATCGCGACGAGATCGTCGTGCACCGACGGTGATGGGCCGGCCTCCATGAGCGCGAGCTCGACGTGCGCCATGATGACCGCGAGCATGTTGTTGAAGTCGTGCGCCACGCCACCCGCGAGCCGGCCGACGGACTCGATCTTCGCGGCGTTGTGGAGCTGCTTCTCGAGCCTGGCGGTGCGCTCGGCGCCCTCCCGGAGGGTCACCTCCGCCTGCTTGCGGGCGGAGATGTCCAGGTGCGTCCCGGCCATGCGGCGCGGCGCACCGGCTGCGTCGCGATCGACGACCTTGCCCCGGGCCTGGATCCAGAGCCAATGCCCGGCCTTGTGCCGCAACCGGAACTCGGTGTCGTAGGTCGCGATCTCGCCTCGCATGTGGGCATCGCGCAGGGCGCTCGCACCTGCCATGTCCTCCGGGTGGATCAGCATGCGCCAGCCCTCGACGTTCGGCGCGACCTCGTCGATCTGGTATCCGAGCATCGCGCACCAGCGCGCGTCGAAGGCAGCCGTGCCCGTCAGGACGTTCCAGTCCCACAACCCGAGATCGGCGCCCGCCAGGGCGACCTCCCGGCGTTGCTCGCTCGCCCGCAGGGTCGCCTCCACGTGCGCGCGCTCGATCGCGACGCTGGCCAGGTTGGCGCTGCGCTCCAGGCTCGTCCGTTCCCAGGCGGTCGCGTCACGCGGCGCTCTGAAGTAGGACGCGAAGCTGCCGAGGACGCGGCCCGACGCGCCCATGATCGGCTGTGCCCAGCACGGGTACAGCCCGTGCTGGAGCGCGAGGTCCTTGAAGTGGGTCGTGTCTCTATAGTTGTGTAGAAGCCGGTTTCTTGGGCCGCAAGAAAAGAAGGGGGAACCTCCGGGTTGCGACACCGAGGAGGAACCCCCATGAGCAGACCAAAACGATCCACCCACGCCGAATTTATCGACCTCG
>JAPLLF010000686.1 GCA_026387715.1 Pseudomonadota bacterium | reverse complement strand
GGGTACCTCGAGCGCGAAGATATCGAACGCGGGACCGGTCTGCGCCTCGATGAACTCGGCGGTGAGCGTGTACGCGCCGGCATCGCCGCGACCGACCGCGAACACGCGGACGAAGTACTTGCCCTTGGCGTTCGAGATCGTCGCCGACTTCGTGCTGCCCTTGCTGCGCTTCTTGTTGGTCTTCTTCGACGAGACGATCTCGCCATTCCACTCGTCGAACACGTCGAACGCGAGCTGCAGCTTCGGGCGCGGTGCCTTCCACGAGAGCTTCAGCTCGAGCGTGCCGGTCTTCTTTTCGGGGATCTCGATGAGCTTCCAGTCGGTGCGATCGCCACCAGGGTAGGTGACGATGCCCTTCTCGCGCGCTTCGCCGTTCTCGAAGTGCAGCTCCTTGGCGCCCTTCTGCTTGGCGTCGGCGCCGCTGGCCGTGTCTTGTGGAACGTTGTGAGCGCACGCCGCGAGCGCAGCGAGCGCGACGATCATCATCCGCGCTTCGCGCAACGCGAACCCCGATTTCCCGAGCATGTTCGACAGTTTATTTTCCTAACGCGGTCGGGTCAACCACGTCAGGGTTCCATGCTGACTTGATCGTTCGCGGTGATCACATCGATGGTCTGGTGGAACTTGATGGTCGTGCGTTCTTTATCGACGCGGACGATCGTGCCATCCCCACCCGGGACAAAGGCCGGCCCGTTGCCGCGCAGGAGCCTGGCGTGCCAGCCCGGGGCGACGCCCTTGTTGGTCCCGCCACCGACGGTGACGAGCGTGTCGTCGCCGTTGATGGACTTGGTCAGCACCCGGGTCTGGAACCCCTGCGGCTTGCAGGCCTTGATCTCGGGATCCGGTGGATCCGGGCAGGTGGTCGGCTCCTTGCACCACCGCTTGAACTTGGAGCGCCATGGGGTCGGGCAGGTCGGCCGCTTGTTGGCGTCCTCCCAGCACGCGAGGTTCTCGATGTCGACGGCCTCGCACTTGCTCTTGTCGCCGCCGGCGCACGGGGGCCAGTCCTTCGGCGCGAGCGCGCGGGTGCGGGGACAGTAGTCGGCGCACTCCTTCTTCTTGACGTCGAAGGTGTCGTCGGAGCACGGCAGGACCAGGACCGGGACGTCGGGGAGCCGTGGCGGGTCGGGGATCTGGAGGTCGCCCGGGTTGGGGAACGGCGACGTGCGGTCGCTACCCGAGAAGTTCACGGCCAGGCGATAGGTGCCGGCGTCCCCGCGGCCGACGGCGTACACCCGGATGTAGTACTTGCCCCGCGCGTTCTCGACGAGCTCGTTCCGGGTGTAGCCGCGCTTCTTGCGCGCCGACGCCTTCGACTTGGTCACCTCGGCGAAGTACTGGTCGAAGACGTCGAACGCGAGCTGGAGCCCGGGGCGCGGCGACTTCCAGGACAGCTTGATCTCGAGCGAGCCGATCTGCTTGTCGGGGAGCTGGACGACCTTCCAGTCGTACCGATCTCCACCCGGGTACGTGACGATGCCCTTGTCGGTGGCCTCGCCGTTCTCGAAACGCACCTCCTTGGCGTTCTTGAGCGACCCGTCCGGGCCCGTCGCCTTGTTCTGCGGGACGTTGTTCGCGCAAGCCGCCACCACGACGACCAGGAGCAGCGCTCTCATGGGGACAGGGTCACGTCGCTGCCGGCGTTCTTGATCTGATCCGGCGTCGCCGTCAAGACCGCGGTACACGTGCGCGCGTTGCAGGCGGCGAGCGATCCGGAGATGCCCTTGAGCGAGACCTTCATGCCGACGGCGGCACCCGTCTCGGTGCCGCGCGCGACGGTGATCTGGGTCCCGCCGCCGACGATGGCGACGGCGAGGATGCGCGCGCTGACCGCGGTGACCTTGGGCGGATCCTTGGGGGGATCCTTGGGCGGCGGCTTCGGCGTGTTGCCGGTCGGGCGCGGCTGCGGCTTGCCCGTGGGGGGCTTGACCGGCGGGGTCGGCTTCCAGTCGGGCGGCGCGTCGTCCTTCATCGGGACCTGCGCGAGGATGGGCGTGAACATGACCTGCGCCGGGAAGTCGCTCTTCGCCTCGCCCGCCGACGTCGGATGGAACGCGACCTTGAGCGAGAACTCGGCGGAGTCCATCCGGCTCTGCAGGTAGAGGTGGATGAGGTACTTGCCGGGCGTCAGGTCCTTGAGCTGCTTCTTCTTCTGGAGGTTGCCGGCATCGTCGGTGTCCTCCAGATCCGATTTGCTGATGACCCGGTACCCGGGATCGAGGATCTCGATCGCGAGATCGAAGTCCTCGTTGGTGCCGTCACCTGGTGGCGTCACGTCGAGGTTGACGTCGAGATCGCCGTGGGCGTTGAGATCGACCTCGTACCACTTGGCGCGCTGAAACTTGGCGTAGTTGAGCGTGCCGTCGTCGACCTTGCCCTCGAACTTGTCGTTCAGCTTGATCGGCTTGGCCTTGGTCCACGGGGTGGACTTTTCGCTCTTGTAGCCACTGTGCATCGGGATCTGTGGCCCACCACAGGCGGCCATGACCGCGAGGACGATCGGGACAACGCGTCGCATGACGCCACAGTAGCACGCGGCTAAGATGCCCGCGTGAAAGCTACCGGCGTCGTCATCGCGGCCCTCGCGGTCTTTGCATTCACCCTCGCCGCGTGCAACACGGCGACCGACTCGGGCGACGGCGCCGAGGTGTTCGCGTCGATCTGCGCGTCGTGCCATGGGGCAACCGGCCAGCCGACGGCGTCGAACGTCGAGCGGCTCGGCGTCCGCGATCTCACGTCGGCGGAGTTTCGCAAGCGCATCACGCGCGAGCTCGTCGAGAACCAGGTGCGCCACGGGTCGAAGAACCAGCTGATGCCCGCGTTCACCGGGGTGTTGCGCGAGGATCAGATCACGAGCGTCGCGACGTACGTCTTCGCCCGCTTCAAGTGAGCCCGAGCCGGGCGAGGGCCCAGGTCGCGTGCTCGCGGACGAGGTCGCTCGACGTGGTCGCGAGGAGGTGGTCGAGGGCCGGGCGCGCGGCGGGATCGCGCGTGTTGCCGAGCGCGACGGCGACGTTGCGGTGGAGGACGGCCCGTGGGACTCGCCGGAGGGCGCTGCGCTTCATGAACTGGCGGAGCTGGTTGGTGTTCTTCATGGCGAGCGCGACGAGATCGGGCAGCGCGTGCTCGAGCGATCGCGGCTGGAGCTGGGCGTCGGGGGGCTCGCCGGCGCCGGCGTTGAACGGGCAGACCTCCTGGCACAGGTCGCAGCCGAAGATCCAGGTGCCGATGGCCGGGCGCAGCTCCTCGGGGATCGAGCCGTGAAACTCGATCGTGAGGTACGAGATGCAGCGCCGGGCGTCGAGGGCGTAGGCGTCGACGAAGGCCTGCGTCGGGCAGACGTCGAGGCACGCGCGGCACGTGCCGCAGCGCGGTTTCGGTAGGGCGGTGGGCGCGGTGATCGGGAGGTCCACGTCGACGAGCAGCTCGCCGAGGACGAGGTAGCTGCCGGCTCCCGGGGCGATCAGCATCGTGTTCTTGGCGACGAACCCGAGGCCGCCGCGCTCGGCCCACTCGCGCTCGAGGATCGGCGCGGAGTCGACGCACGGGCGGGACGCGACCGCGACGCCGAGCTCCGCGGCGATCCGGCTGGCGAGCTCGACGAGGCGATCGCGCATGACGAGGTGATAGTCCTCACCGCGGGCGTAGCGCGCGATCCGCCCGCGGAGCGCGACGAGCCCGGGCGGCGCGCTCGGATCCTGGCGCCCGTAGGCGAGCGCGACGACGACGAGCGAGCGGGCGGTCGCGAGCAGCGCGCGCAGATCGGCGCGCGGCAGGGTGTGCGCCGGCGTGCCGAGGAACGCCATGTCGCCGGCGTGGCCGTCGGCGAGCCAGCTCGTGTACAGCGCGTGGCGACGGGGCGCCTCGATCGGCACGATCGCGGCGCGCGCGAAGCCGAGCTCGCGCGTGATCGCGATCAGGGCGTCGCCGGTCGTCGTCATCGGCTCAGGCCGGATCGCTGTCGTCGTCGGCAGGCTCGTCGGCGAACTGGACCGCGTCGTACGCGACGGTGCAGTCGCGCTCGGTCGGCTGCGGATAGCTGACCTGCAGGCCGCGGTAGTTGCGAACGACGACCTCGCGCTCGTCGAGCGACTCGATGTAGTTCGGCACGATCGGCACCTTGCCGCCGCCGCCCGGGGCGTCGAGCACCAGCTGGGGGATCGCCATGCCGTTCATGTAGCCGCGCAGCTGGCGATACAGCTCCTGGGCGGTCTCGACCGGGGTGCGCAGGTGGTCGGTCCCGATCACGGTGTCCCCCTGGAACAGGTAATACGGCTTCACGCGCGCGCGCAGCAGGGCGCGGAACAGCGCGCGCAGCGAGCGCACCGATGAGTTGACGCCGCGCAGCAGCACCGCCTGGTTGCCGACGGGGATGCCGGCGTCGACGAGGCGCTCGCACGCGCGCACGGCCTCGGGCGTGAGCTCCTTGACGTGGTTGAAGTGCGTGTTGATGAACAGCGGATGGTGCTTCCTGAGCGCCGCGCACAGCTCGTCGTCGATCCGCATCGGGCACACGACCGGGAGGCGCGTGCCGATCCGGATCGTCTCGACGTGGGGGATGGCTCGCAGGCGACCGAGGAGGTAGTCGAGCCGGCGGGTCGACAGCAGCAGGGGATCACCCCCGGAGAGCAGCACGTCGCGGATCCGGCGGGTCTTGGCGATGTACGCGAGCCCGGCCTCGAGGTCGGCGGTGGTCGGGGGCTCGTCGCCGCCGACCAGCCGGCGGCGATTGCAGTGGCGGCAATAGATGCCGCAGCGATCGACCACCAGAAAGAGCACGCGATCGGGGTACTTGTGGATGACCGACGGCGCCGGGTTGCGCGCGTCCTCGCCGAGCGGGTCGCGCAGCTCCTCCTCGCGGATGGTCATCTCGGCGGTCGCGGGGATCGCCTGCATGCGGATCGGACAGCTCGCGTGCACCGGATCCATGAGGCTCGCGTAGTAGGGCGTGATGCCGACGCGGAACAGCGTCTTCGACACGGCGAACCCCGCGCGCTCGGCTTCCGACAGCTGGACGTAGGTCGCGAGCTCGTCCACCGTCGTCAGCATGTTGGCGAGCTGCCAGCGCCAGTCGGTCCAGCGTGGCTCTTCCCGAGGCTCGCGAACAGCGGATCGCGCGCCGAGGACAGGCAGGTGCATCACCACGAGGCGTATGTAGCACGAGCGCGTGCGAGGACGGCCAGCAGCCCATCGGTGAGCGGCAGTCGCGCGAGCTCGGGGTCGGCCACGAACCGCGCGTCCCGGGCGTCGTCGCAGGCGGCGAGCGTGCCGCCGGTCACCCGGGCGACGTGATCGAGGATCACGTAGTGGAACGCGGGCGAGATCCGCTCGACGACCTCGGTCAGCGGGCCGACCTCGATCGCGAGCCCCGTCTCCTCGCGCACCTCGCGCGCGACCGCGGCGGCGATCGTCTCGCCGGGCTCGAGGCGCCCACCCGGGACCGACCACAACCCGAGGCCGGGGGGCTTGCCGCGCTCGATCAAGAGGATCCGGCCCGCGGCGTCGAACACGAACGCGGCGACCGCGATCGTTGGCGTCGGCGTCGCGTGGAGGCCCATCGGTTTTCGGGAGGACTCTACCAGCTCGGAGTCGCGGGAACCCCAGGGAACCCGCAACGTGGCTTATGGTGGAGGCGTGACGAAGAAGGGGCGTGATCCTCGGCAGGATCCCGACGACACGGCGAGTGGGGGTGTGCCCCGTCGCGTGGATCGCGTGTTCGTGCCGTCGCGGCCGACGACGATACCTCCGCCGGCGACGCCGATCCCGGAGCGGCGCGCGCCGTCGCGGGACCTCGGGGATGCCGAGATCGTCCTGCGGCGTGAGATCGCGCGCCTCCAGCACGCCCTCGCGAAGAAGGACGACGAGCTCGCCGTCCAGATCGAGGAGCGCCTCGTCGTCGCCGGCAAGGCGGCCAAGCAAGAGGCCCAGCTCGAGCAGATCGCCGCGGAGGTCCATCGGCGTGAGGTCGAGCGCGACGCCGGGCGCGACGCCGAGCTCGTGGAGCTGCGCGCCCAGCTGGCGGCGCAGGCCCTCGCGACGCACCAGCTCACCGAGCGCTACGAGAGCGTGATCGACGAGTTCACCGAGCTGACGCAGGATCGGGACGCGCGCGTCCGCGAGCTCGCCACGGCCCGCGCCGCGGTCACCGAGCTCGCGACGGAGTGCGCGCAGTGGCCACCCAAGCATGCGCGGGTCACGAGCGCCCTCGACGAGCAGACCGCGCTCGCGGCCACGCTCACCACCGAGCGCGATCAGCTGGCCGCCGAGCTGACGGATCTCCGGCCCCAGGTGGCGGCGATGATCGCCGAGGCGGACGCGCGCGATGTCGAGGTCGCCGCGCGCGCCGAGCTCCAGGCCGAGCTCGCCACCGTGCGGAACGAGCTCGCGACCGTGATCGGCGAGCGCGACGAGCGGATCGCCGAGCTCGCGAGCTCGTTGTCGTCCCGAAGCGCGGCCGAGGTCACCCGGATGCTCACGCGCGACGCCGATCACGCGGCGGAGCTCGACACCGTGCGCACCGCGTGCGGCGCCGAACTCGCGTCCCTGACGTCGGCGCGCGACGAGCTGATGACGGCGCTCACCCGCACGACGACCGAGCGCGACGAGCGGGTCGCCGAGCTCGTCGACACCCGGACGAAGCTGATGGCCGAGGTCGCGCGCGCCGCCGCGGAGCGCGACGAGCGCGGCAAGCGACTCGAGGACGTCGAGCGGGCGCGGGGCGACGAGGTCGCGTTGCTCGCGGCCACCGTGGCCGAGCTCGCGCAGGTCCGCGCGACGCTGAGCACGGCGCAGGACGCCGGGATGGCCGTGGCCGCGCGGGCGACCCTCCTCGAAGACGAGCTGGTGGCGTCGACCGCGACGCTCGCGACGGCGACGACCGAGCTCGTCGCGCTGCGCGCACGGCTCGACGCGAGCCAGCAAGAGGGCCAGCGCGCGGTGCTCGATCGCGCAGCGCTCGTCACCTATCTCGAAGAGGGGCTCCGGCGCATGCGCGAGCCGACGGACTCGTAGGCTTCGCCTACTTGTTCGCTCCG
>JAPLLF010001207.1 GCA_026387715.1 Pseudomonadota bacterium | reverse complement strand
GGGCCCAACGCTCGCACCCTCGCTCGCCGCCAAGCTCGATCGCGGCGAGGTCGGCGCGACGATCCTGTTCAAGCGCAACCTCGTGATGACCTCGACCGAGACGAACGGCATCAAGCAGGAGCTGTGTGATCTCGACGCGCTCGCCCGGCTCACGCACGACTTGCACCGGACGGCCCCGGATGGGACCCCGGCGCTCGTCGCGATCGATCACGAGGGTGGCACGGTGCAGCGCGTGCGTGCGCCGGCGACCCACTGGCCGCCGATGCTGCAGCACGCCGCGCTCGCGGGCGGCGAGGACGTCGCCGTCGCCACCCAGGTCGGCCGCGCGATCGGCGACGAGCTACGTGCGCTCGGCATCGACATCGACTTCGCGCCGATCCTCGACGTCCACACCAACGCCGCGAATCCGATCATCGGCGAGCGGGCGTTCGGCACCGACCCCGAGGGCGCGGCGCGGCGCGCGCTGGCGTTCGCGCGAGGCCTCGACGCGGCGGGCGTGCTCGGGTGCGGCAAGCACTTTCCGGGACACGGCGATACCACCACCGACTCCCACCTCGAGCTGCCGCGCATCGATCACGACTGGGCGCGGCTCGAGGCGATCGAGCTGCTGCCGTTCCGGCGCGCCGCGGCCGCGAACCTCCCGATGATCATGACCGCGCACGTCGTGTTCGCCGCGATCGATCCGTCGGTGCCGGCCACGCTCTCGCGCGCGGCGATCACCGGCGTGTTGCGCGACAAGCTCGACTATCGCGGTGTGATCGTCAGCGACGATCTCGACATGCGCGCGATCGCCGGCACCATCGGCGTCGACGCCGCCGCCATCGCCGCGATCCGCGCAGGCTGCGACGTCCTCCTCCTGTGCCGCGACGAGGCCCACCAGGATCTCGTCTCCGAAGCGCTCACCCGCGAGGTCGAGCGCGATCCCGCGTTCGCCCAGCTCGTCGCCACCGCCGCGGCCCGCGTCCGCGCCATGAAGCGCGCCCACGCTGCCAGCCTGGCGTCCACGCCAGCTCCGACGCTCGCGGCCGTCGGCGCCTTCGAGCATCGTCGCCTCGCCGACCGGCTCGCTGGCCGCGCCTGAGTACCCAGCGTAAAGTGACCCGGAGAGCCGTGACTACTTGCTCGGCAGAGACAAGCACGGGGGAGCATCACGTAGTGATGAAGGAGCGGCAGGCGCTTCTCCCTCGTGCGTGTCCGTTCTTGATGGTCGGTGAGAGTCAGCCGTGACGTAGCGTCGCGGACAGAAGGCTAGCTCGTACTCTCCGGGTCGACATCGATCCTAACCAACCGGCGCGCGACCGTCTAGCGCTGGACGAGAATTCCCTCGGCCAGCAGGAGCAGCAGCACCGCGGCGGCGAGCGCGTGCCACAGCTCGATCCGGCGCGCCTGATCGGTCGGGCCGGCGTCGGCCTCGGTTCCCGACGGCGGGAGCAGCGCTGGCGACGCGGCCGTGAGATCGGAGCCGCGCGGGTCGAGGTTGACGACGAAGCCGAGCTCGTCGCGCTCGCGGGTCCCGCCGGTCGGGTCGGTGCCGATCACGTGATAGATGCCGGGGCGCTCGGTCTTGCCGAACCGCACGTTCGCCCGGCCCTCGAGCCGATCCCCCTCGAACACCGCGCCGATGTTGTCGGGGCCCCGCACCTCGAGCTTGCGGAGGTCGCCGGCCGCGATCGTCACCGAGCCCCCGACGAGGTGGACGGCCTCCTGGCCGACGGCGTGCTTGCGCGCCAGGTGCCGCACGGTCTGCTGCACGAGCGGCAGGAACCCGGGGTGGATCGGGAGATCCGTCCAGTCGCGATCGAGCGTCGAGGTGAACAGCAGCGTGCGGCCCGCGCCGATCGATGCCTCGACGATCGCCGCCGCGCCGTTGGTGAAGCGCGCGAGCACCTTGCGGTCCGCGGTCGCGGTCGTCGGTCCGAGCAGCGCGATCTTGTAGAACTTCGCGTCGGCGAGCTCCGGGGCGTCCTTGGAGAACGGCGTGAAGATCGGGTGGTCAGCCTCCCACTTCACGAGGTGGAGCGCGCGGCTATCACGCTCCTCGGGCGAGGCCCCCCACGTCGTGTCGATCGGATCGCGGAGGGCCTGCGGGAGCAGCGGCAGCATCGTGCGGTCGTAGGCGGCGACGTCGAGCCGATCGCCGGGCGCGACGATGATGCCACCCCCGGCGGTGACCCACTGCGCCAGGAGCGCGACCTGCGCGATCGGCAACGCCGGGACGTTCGCGAGCACGACGACGTCGAACTCGTCGAGCGGGATCGCGGCGGTGGCGGGCTTGCCGTCCTTCGCCTTCTTCGGATCGGGCTCGATGCGCGCGAGCTCCTCGACGGTGATCGACCGCACGACGGTCCCGCTGTCGTCGCGATCACCGGGGCGCAAGGCCGCCTCGAGGTAGAACAGCTCGTCGTCGTGCCGCACCGTGCGCGGGTCGCCATCGACGAGCAGCACGCGGACCTCGTCGCGCAACGACGCGCGCACCCAGCGGCGATCGTCGACGGCCAGCCCGTCGTTCGCGCGATCGGAGGTCAGCGAGACGACCGCGTCGCTCGCGCGCGCGCCCGCCGGTAACGTCGCGAGGAACCGCTTCGTCTTGCGCTCGTTCGGGCCGAGCTCGAGGAGGCCGCGCGCGACCACGCGATCGGCGACGGTCAGCGACACCTCGGTCTTCGCCGCGACGCTGCTGAAGTTCGCGATCACCGCGTCGAAGGCGATGCCCCGCGAGCCGGTGCCGCCGGGGCTGGACGCGGGATCGACGCGCAGCTCGACGACGGCCAAGTTGGGGAGGGAGTGCGGGCGGAGCTCGATCGTGACCAGCCGCGGGCCGGTCTTGCCCCACGGCGGATCGTCGGGGCGAAACCCGGTGTTGGCGAGCAGCGAGATCAGGAACACCGTCTTGCGCTGGTGGCTCGACGCCGTCAGCAGCGTCGAGGCGCGCGCCAGCGCGCGCGTCGTGTCGGCCGGGCGCGCGCTCGGCTCGAGCGCGATCAGCTGGTCGCGGAGCCGGAGGTGATCGCGCGTGAGCTCGGTCGGGTGCTCGGCGTTCTCGGACGCCTTGACGATCGCGACCTCGGCCTCGGGCCCGAGCTGCTGGAGGATGCGGCGCGCCTCGTCGGCGGCCTTCTTCAGCCACGGCTTGCCGTCGACGACGTAGCCCGACGCGAAGCTGTCGTCGATCACCAGCACGGCGGCCTGCGGGCCACGCGTGACCTCGGGGCCCTTGCGCTCGCACGACGTGTACGGCTTGGCGAGCACGAGGGCGACGAACAGGCACGCGAGCGTGCGCACCGCGAGGAGGAGCCGCTCTCGGATGACCAGGCGGCGGGCGGTGCGCCGCTTCGTCGCCATCAGGAAGTCGAGCGCCGCGAACTTCACGATCCGCGCGCGCCGGCGGCCGATCAGGTGGATCGCGACGGGCACCCCGAGCGCGAGGGTGCCGATCAGCATCAGGGGTGCGAGGAACCCCATCGCTACACCGCCCTGCGCGCGGGGCCCAGGCGCGAACGGGCGACGAGGAGATCGAGCAGCGTCTCCTCGAGGGGCCGATCCGTCGAGGTCAGGTGGTAGTCGATGCCCGTGCTCGCCAGCGACGCCTTGACGTGCGCGAGGAACGTCTCCATGCGCTCGAGGTACTCGCGCCTCACCGCCGCGGGATTCACCAGCATCACGTGGTTCGATTCGAGCGCCTCGAACTGCGTCAGGCCGTAGTACGGGAACGTGCGCTCGTGGGGATCGAGCACGTGCAGCACCGAGATGTCGTGGCGCTGCGCGCGCAGCATGGCGAGCGCGTCCAGCGTCCGGTCGTCGAGATCGAACAGATCGGAGGCCAGGATCACGAGGGACTTGCGGCGGCGGGACTGCTCGGCGATCCGCGCGAGCGCGTCGGCGGGAGAGGCGTCGCCGACCGCGCCGTTCGTGATCACGCGGTCGATCACGCCGAGCAGATCGTGCAGGTGCGTCGTGCGCGCGCGGGGCGGCACGATCGTGTCGCGTCCGGTGCCGCTCGCGATGAAGCCGACCTTGTCCTGCTGCTGGATCGCGAGGTAGGCGAGGGCGGCGAGCGCCAGGCCGGCGTACTCGAGCTTGCTGACCCCGACCGGGCTGTCGTTGGCCTTGAGCCCACCACCGGCGAACGCCATCGACGCCGACGCGTCGAGCACGAGGTAGATCGTCAGCTGCGACTCGTGCTCGAACTGCTTGACGTAGTAGCGGTCCTGCTTCGCGTACGCCTTCCAGTCGACGTGGCGCAGCTCGTCGCCGGGCGAGTACTCCTTGTGCTCGGCGAACTCGATCGACGCGCCGTGCAGGCTCGCGCGATGCAGGCCCGACAGGGCACCCTCGACGATCACGCGCGCCTTGATCGGCAGGCTGCCGAGCCGCGCGATGTGCGCCGGATCGAGCCTCACGGGTGGACGGCGGAGAGGAGTCGATCGACGATCTCGCCGGCCCGCTGGCCCTCCGCCTCGGCGCGGTAGTTGAGGATCAAGCGGTGCTGCAGGGTGGGGCGCGCGAGCGCGGCGACGTCGTCGGTCGACACCGCGTAGCGACCGGCGAGGATCGCGCGCGCCTTGGCTGCGAGGATGAGGAACTGCGACGCGCGTGGGCCGGCGCCCCACGACACCGCCTCCTTGATGAAGGCGGGCGCGTTCGGCGTCGTCGGGCGCGTCGCCCGCGCGAGCGCGACGGCGTACTTGACGACGTGATCGGCCACCGGCACCCGGCGCACCAGCTCCTGGAGCTGCATGATCCGTTGCGGCGACAGCACGCGCTGCAGCTCCGGGCGGAAGTCGCTCGTCTGCTGGCGGACGATCTCCTCCTCCTCGGACTCGGTCGGGTAGTCGACGTCGATCTGGAACATGAAGCGATCGAGCTGCGCCTCGGGCAACGGGTAGGTGCCCTCCTGCTCGATCGGGTTCTGCGTCGCGAACACCTGGAACGGCAGCGGCAGATCGTGCGTGTGGCCGCCGGCGGTGACCTTGTACTCCTGCATCGACTGCAGGAGCGCGGCCTGCGTCTTGGGTGGCGTGCGGTTGATCTCGTCGGCGAGCACGAGGTTCGCGAACACCGGCCCCTTGATGAACCGGAACACCCGGCGACCGGTCGTGTGGTCCTCCTCGAGGACCTCGGTGCCGGTGATGTCCGACGGCATGAGATCGGGCGTGAACTGGATGCGCTGGAACGACAGGTTCAGCGTCTCGGCGAGCGTCGAGATCAGCAGCGTCTTGGCCAGGCCGGGCACGCCGACGAACAACGTGTGGCCGCGCGCGAACAGCGCGACGAGCAGCTGATCGACGACGCGGCGCTGGCCGATGATCCGCTTCTCGATCTGCGCGACGATCTGATCGTGCGCCTCGGCGAGCTCCGCGACGGCCTCGAGATCGCTCTTCGTGGTCGACGCGGGCGTGGGCTCGCCGACCGGCGGCACCTCCTCGGGCAATGGATCCGCGCGCAGCGGCGTGACCTCGGCGAGCTTGGGCTGAGCGTGTTCGGGCATCGGGGTAGGCGAAATCTTCATTGATGCTTCAGCTCGTCGCAGGCAGCACGCTCGCGAGCAGCGCGGTTGTCGGAGGTCTCGCGGTACGCCTCGGCGAGGCCGCATCGCGTGGTGGGATCGAAGGGACTGACGCGGAGGCCTTGCTCGAAGGCGGCGATCGCCTCGCGCCATTCATGCCTCGCCGAGCGCGCCATGCCAAGCGTCACGGCCGCGACTGCGTCGTGATCGTCGTTTGCCGCCAGTGGCGTGGCGAGCTCGATCGCGCGGTCGTAGCGGCCGAGCTCGACGAGCGTGCGCGCGAGCTTGCCGGCGACGAACGGCTCCTGGGCGACCGCGAGGGCCTTCTCGTACTCCACGGCCGACGCCTCGAGCATGCCCCGGGCGCGCAGCATGCCGCCGAGCCGGGCGTGCTTGCGTGCCTTGGCGCTCACCTGCTCGAGCCCGACGTTCTCGGCATCGGCGCCCGATCCACCCTTGCCGAACTTGATCGGGCTGGTGCGGATCGCCGTGCGCTTGTTGTCGATCTTGAGCTGGTCGTGCCACTGCTTCTCGACCGTCACCCACGGTAGCGCCATCGCCTCGGCGACCGCGCGGCGGGCGCTCTTGCCGTCGCGCTGGGCGATGAGCGACGTGCGGATGCCGGCGAAGCCGATCTTGCCGTGCATCCAGCCGACGAGCGTGTAGACCTCGGCGTACGCCAGCGCCGCGGCGTCCTGGCTCGGCAGCTTGGCCATCGACGGGTGCATCTCGTCGAACGTGATCAGGCGGCCCTTCTTGAGGCCGGCCGACAGCAGCGCCTGCTCCGACGCGGACAGCACGACCTCGGGCGGGCGGCGCCAGCGCGTCTGCTCGAACCGCGCGAGCCCCTCCTGCAGCCACACCGGCACGGTGTCGTGGGAGATCCGCGACACCACGAGGTGCGTGTACTCGTGCGCGAGGGTGTCCATCCACGGGTAGCCGAAGATCGTCGCGCGGGGCGACACGACCATCAGCTTGTTGTACTTCGACAGTGCGATCGTGCCGGTCGTCTCGATCTCGCTCTCGGTGAGCGGCGAGAGCTTGGCGAGATCAGCCGGCGCGCCGAGCAGCTCGATCCGGATGGGATCGGTGGGGCGCAGGCCGAGATCATCTCCGACCGTCGCCCACGCCGCGTCGAGCACCTCGCCCGCGAGCGCGGCGATCGTGGCGTCGGGGCCGGCGGCGTAGCGGATCACGAAGTGGCCTTGCGGGGACCTCTGCTCGAGGAACGTCTCGGTCACGCCGAGCGACTGCGCGGCGAGCTTGCGGGTCGCGCCGACCAGGCCGTCGACGGCGTCGTCGGTCAGCTTGTCGAGCAGCTTCACGGCGCCCGCGTAGTCGCCGGTCTGGAACGCGAGCTCGGCGGAGAGCCACTTGACCTCCGCGGTGTCGGGGGCGCGCTTCTCGAGATCGGTGAGCACCGCGCGCGCGGCCTCGAGCT
>JAPLLF010000056.1 GCA_026387715.1 Pseudomonadota bacterium | reverse complement strand
TGGGCGAGATCGGCCGGCTGATCACCGCGGGCGCGATCCGGCTGGGCGATCGCGTCGGGCGCATCGCCGATCCGACCCACCCGGGCGACGTGGTCACCGTCGATGCCGCCGCGATCGCCGCGATCGCGCTCGCCGTCGACGCGCGGCCGCTCGAGATCGTCGACGAGGACGCCTCGCGCGTGATCGTCGACAAGCCCCACGGCATGCACGTCCACCCGATCGGGCCGTACCGCGCGGACACGCTCGTCAACGCCCTGCTGCACCACGCCGGGGCGCGCGCCGATCAGCCGTGGGCGGCGTGGCGACCACACCCCGCGCACCGCCTCGATCGCGCCGCCGGCGGCCTCGTCGTGATCGCGAAGTCCGCCGCGGCACACGACGCCCTGCGCCAGCAGCTCGAGACCCACCAGCTCCACCGCCGCTATCGCGCGACCGTACACGGCCAGGTCGGGCGCGATGCCGGCACCATCGACGCACCCCTCGGGCGCGATCCGCGCTTCGACTACCGGCGCGCGGTCGTGGCATCGGGTCAGCCCGCGATCACGCACTACGTCGTCGTCCACCGCGATCCGGTCGCCGACACCTCCATCGTCGAGCTCGTCCTCGCGACCGGCCGCACGCACCAGATCCGCGCGCACCTCGCGAGCCTCGGCCACCCGATCGTCGGAGACACGCTGTACGCGCCGGTCCCGTCGGCGTCGGCGTCGACGATCGCGCTCCGCGCCGTCGCGCTCCGGTTCCCGGACGGGACGCTGATCACGCGCCGCTGATCAACGCTTCTTGGTCGGCTTGGTCGGCTTCGTCGGCTTCGCCGGGACCGGCTCGACGGGCAGCGGCGGCGCCCCGATCTTGCGATACGCGGCGCCGATCCCCGCGTCGCCGATCGCGAGGGTCTCGTGATAGGCGGCGAGCCGCCACCCGGCGTCGGTGTGCGCGTACACCGCAAACACGCGCAGCGGCAGCGGCTCCTCGCGATCGGCGAACTGCACGACCGGCGCGCTGACCCACGCGAGCTGATGATCGGCGGTGATCCCCGACGACATCTCGCCCGCGCTCGCGGCCCGCACGTGCGCCTTGTGCCGCTTCGCCCAGGCCTTGGCGATCGCCTTGCCGCGCGTGATGTCGCCCGACGGCCCGATCGCGAACGTCGTCGCGCCGTCGCGCGCCAGATCGTCGGCGACCAGCGTGGGGTTCGCCAGCCCGGCGGCGAACCGCTCGACCGCGCCACCCGCGCCGTCGGCGGTCTTCGGCGTGCCGGCCATCGCCGTCGGCACGACCGCGTCGAGCTTCTGCGCCGCGCGCACGACCCCCGCCGCGGGCGTGGCCGCGAGATCCAGCGCGGTGACGAGCCACAGATCGTCGGCGTTCGACAGGATCGCGGTCATCGCCATGCGCTGGTTCTGCGCGACGATCGCGTCGATCGCGAACGCGGAGCGACCACCGGGCGAGGCCACCACGACGAGCGACGCGGATCGCACCGCGAGCTTCTTCGCCGTCTCGAGGTAGCCGCGCAGGGCGACGATCGCCTCGGTGCGCGTCGCCATCGCGTCGACCTGTCGCGGCCCGAACACGACCAGCGGCTCGGCGACGAGCGTCATCAAGCCGTCGGTGTTCGCGCGATTGAGCGTCTTGTAGACCTCGCCGACGATCCCCTTGGCGTCCCCTTCGGCGGACTTCTGATCGAGTGACTGCAACGCCGGCGTGTCGGTGTGTGGAGGCGAACCACCACATGCCGCCAACAACACCGTCGCAACGACGACCCGGACGCGTAGCATTGCGGCATCATAGAGCGAAATGCGCGTGCTCGCGATCCTGGGGATCCTCGCTGCCGGCTGTGACGCCGGGACGCCTCCGCCCGCGGAGGTCGACGCCGGACTCGCCGGGCCCGACGCGCCGGTGGACCTGCCGTCGATCGCGGGCACGCCGGTCGCGAGCTTCGAGACCACGTCGTGTTCGACGGGGGATGTCCTCCCGCTGTCGCGCCAGATCGCGGCCGAGGTCGACTGCATAAACCCCGGCCAGCTCGTCGTGTTCGAGGAGAGCGCGACGATCGCCTTCGTCGGCGCTGCGGTGCTGCCCTACCTCGGGCTCGACGCCCGCACCGATCTCTACGCGGCCGCCGCCGCCGGGAACGGCAAGGTCATCGAGGTGACCAGCGCGTTTCGCACCGTCGTGCAGCAGTACCTGCTCCGTCGCTGGTTCGAGCTCAAGCGCTGCGGCATCACCGCCGCCGCCGCCCCGGGCAAGTCGAACCACGAGAGCGGCCGCGCGCTCGACATCTCCAACTACAGCGCCTGGGTCACGACGTTCGGCGCGAACGGCTGGGCGCACGACGTGCCCGGCGATCCGGTGCACTTCGATCACCTCGCGTCTCCCGACATCCGCGGCGCCGACATCCTCGCGTTCCAGCGGCTGTGGAATCGCAACGCGCCCGACGAGCCGATCAACGAGGACGGCAGCTACGGCGCGATGACCGAGGCGGCGATCCAGCGCGCGCCCGCCGAGGGGTTCGGGATCGGGGCGCTGTGCGCGGCCCGATCCCTGCCTCAGTCGAGCACCGACGCAAGCGGCGCGGCGAGCGCATCGGAGAACGCGGTCGACAGCTCGACGTTCCCGATGTGCGGTAGCTGACGCGTCCGGCGCGGCTGGGTCGCGAACGTCGCGCCGATCCCGAAGTGCTGGCTCACGTAGGTCGCGAGCTCGGGGCGCGCGACCGCGCGCGTGGCGATCACGTGGCGCACGCCGGTGATCGTCGAGCGCGCGAGCTCCCACACGCGCCGCGCGCCGTCCTCGGCCCACATCGCGGAGCGGATCTCGTCGGAGACGATCGTCATCGGCAGGCCGCGGCGATGGCGATCCCGTAGCCAGTCGAGGTGGCCGATCTTGCCGGTCGACGACGGCCCGATCCACAGGCCGGAGCGGATCACGAGCGAGTTGGGGCGCGCGCGCACGAGCGCCTCGGCCGCGACGCGCGTTTGGGCGTAGACGCTGATCGGCGCGACCGGCGAGTCCTCGCGATACGGCCCCGCGTCGCCGCCGAACACGTGATCGCTCGACAGGTAGACCAGCCGCGTCGCCGCCGGCAGGTGGGCGAGCAGGATCCGGGTCCCCTCGACGTTCACCGTGTGGGCGAACGCGGGCGACGTCTCGCACGTCTCGACGTTGCACAC
>JAPLLF010000181.1 GCA_026387715.1 Pseudomonadota bacterium | reverse complement strand
CTGCTCAGACTATTTCCGGAACTCGCTTCATTTCCCATTAATCGACACGTCTTCAGTCGTGGATGTGGCGAAGCCGGCGCTGGCCTTCGGCCGAGGGCTCGTAGTCCTCGTCGCCGTCGAACAGGAAGTAGGCGAGGCTGGACGCTGCCTCGCGCGTCTCCGGATCGCTCGAGTCGAGCCCGTCGAGGATGCGCGTCTCCATCTCGGCGGCCGGGAACGCCGCACGAAAGAACGGCGCGAGCCAGCGGTACGCATCGGGGTGCCGTGCCTGCAGGCCCACGCGCGCGAGGAAGGCGGCCTTGTCGGCCTCCGACCAGGTCGACGCGACGAGCGCCAGCAGCGACCACCAGGTTCCGGACGTCTCGATCGCGAGCCGCTCGGGATTCGAGTGGACGAAGCGTTGCTCGAGATACGCGACCAGCGCGGCGCCCGCGTGCGGGTGTCGCTCGACGAGGTGGGCGAGCACGCCCTCTTCGTCGGGCTCGTCGACGATGTACGCCGCAGCGTCGACGAGGACGCCGAGGTCAGGGGGCGATTCGGTGGCAGAGCTCATCGGTGATCTTCGACCGCACCTGGTCCGGACCCGCGCGGACCAACATTGTACGTGGTCCGGTCACGTTCTCCACCTCGAGCGCCCGCGCAAAACACGCATTCGCTCCGGGCTCGTGCTCGAGGTTGGGTATGCTCGTCCGATGTCGTCGTCGTCGTGGCTCGCGCTCCGGAGATCGTGATGGGGCGGCGGGTGTTCGTCTGCCAGCTCGCCGAGGTCGTGCCCGAGGAGCTCCGCAGCTTCGCGGTCGCCGGGATGCCCTCGCCGGTGATCGTCGCGTACATCGGGCCCGACGTGGTCGCGGTGGCAGGGGCGTGTCCCCACAAGGGCGTCGATCTCGTCGATGGCTACCTCCACGACGGCGCGCTGATGTGTCCCGCGCACGCCTACATGTTCGACCTGCGGTCGGGACGCTGCAAGAACGATCCGAAACTCGAGCTGCGTCGCTATCTCGTCGCCATCGTCGATGACCAGGTCTGGATCGAGCTGCGCTAGTCAGCGGACTCCACCCACGGGTGTGGTTCTGGTGCTACGATCGGCTCGATGTCACACGTCATGATCGGGGTCGGGCTGGGGATGCTGGTGGCGTGCGGTCAGGCGCCCGCCCTCGACACCCGCGGCTACCACGTCGTCGCGTCGTTTCCGGCGACGGCGAATCCGGAGCTCGACCTGCTGTTCGTGATCGACGACTCGAACTCGACGCTCCACTTGCAAGGCAACCTCGGGCTCGCGTTCTCCACGTTCGTCGCCGCGCTGCCGGAGTTGCCGAACCTGCACGTCGGCGTCGTCACGTCCGACGTCGGCACGTCGACCCACGGTGGTATCGCGGATCCGGTCGGTGGCGGTGGCGCCGGATCGTGTGCGGGGGTCGGCAAGAACGGCCTGTTGCAGAAGGGCCTGGTGGGGGACGCGCTGACCGGCGTCTTCGTCGACACGACGGCGACGAACTACACGCAGGATCTGGCGACGACGGTCGGCGAGATGATGATGGTGGGCGCGCAGGGCTGCGGGTTCGAGCAGCCGCTCGAGGCGTTGCAGCGTGTGCTCGATCCGGCGACGAACCCGGGCTTCCTGCGGCCCGCGGCCAACCTCGCGATCGTGATCATCCAGGACGAAGATGACTGCTCGCTCGAGGATCCGGCGATCCTCGGGCCGGAGACCGCTGCGCTCGGTCCGCTCCAGTCGTTTCGCTGCACGCAGTTCGGCGTGACCTGCGACGAGGACCTGACCTCCGTGGGCGACAAGCACGGCTGTCATGCGCGCGAGGACAGCCCGTACGTCGCCCGGGTGAGCGACTACGTCACGACCGTCGCAGCGGTGAAGGCCGCGCCGCAACAGCTCGTCGTCGCGGGGATCGCGGCGGGCGCGGCGCCGGTCGCGGTGGAGATCGTGTCGTCTGGATCGGTCGGCCACCTCGCGGTCGCGCACCAGTGCGAGTGGACGATCGACACCGGGCTCGCGGTCGCCGATCCGGCGGTGCGCCTGCACGCGTTCCTCGACGGCTTCCCGCTGTCGATGTCCGAGAACGTCTGCGAGAACGACTACGCGCCCGCGATGCTCGCGCTGGCGCGCCGCGTGGCCTCGATCGGCGGCTCGACCTCCGACGCGTGCACGTTCACCGCGCTGGCGGGCGCGCCGCACCT
>JAPLLF010000589.1 GCA_026387715.1 Pseudomonadota bacterium | reverse complement strand
GCGAGGGGTGGGTGTGGGGCCCGGCGATTGTGTCTAGCAGTCGCGCCGCACCACCCGCTCGGAGCGCCCCTGGGCTTCGAGTACGCGCCCGCCGTATCATCGCCAAGCGCCGGACCCACAACCCACCCCTCGCGCAGCGCGCGAGGCCCGCGTTCTACGCCGAGGTGCCGTGTGCGATGCGAACGGCTAGAGCGCGCCGCCGCCGAGCAGGGTCTCGAGCTCGTCCTCGGTGATCACGCGCACGCCGTTCTTGGCCGCGGCGTCGAGCTTGGTCTTGCCGGTGTCGGCGCCCGCCACGAGGTAGGTGGTCTTCTTGGTCACGGAGCCAGAGACCTTGCCGCCGGCGGCCTCGATGCGCTTCTGGACCTCGGCGCGCGGCGCGGTGAGCGTGCCGGTGACGACGAGCAGGAGGCCATTGAGCGGTCCGTCGGCGGTCGCGCGCACGGGCTCGACGGGATCGACGCCGCGCGTGACCAGCTTGTCGAGCACGCCGCCGACCTGCGGGTCGCGGAAGAACCGATCGACGTTGGCGGCGAGCGTCTCGCCGATGCCCTCCATCTCGGACAGCTCGGCGACGAGCTCGTCGGTGGTCTTCGCGAGCACCGCCGCGCGCAACGCCGAGACCTTGCCGTACCGCGCCATGATCTTCTCGGCGAGCACCTCGCCGACGGCGGTGATGCCGAGCGCGGTGAGCAGCCGCGACGCGGTCGCGGTCTCCTTGGCCTTGGCGACGGCCTTGACGAGGTTCTTGGCCGACAGCTTGCCGAACCGATCGAGCCTGGCGAGCTGCGCCTCGGTCAGGTCGAACAGATCGGCGACGTCGCTGACGAGCCCGGCCTCGACGACCTGCACGACGATCTTCTCGCCGAGGCCGTCGATGTTGAGCGCGTCGCGCGACGCGAAGAACTCGATCGCGGCGATCCGCTGCGCGTCGCAGCCGATGCGGTTGGTGCACAGCAGCACGACCTTGCCCGGCTCCCTGACCAGCGCGGTGTGACACACCGGGCACGCCGTCGGCGCGACGATCGGCGTCGCGTCCTTGGCCTTCTCGGTCACCGCCAGGATCTGCGGGATGATCTCGCCGGCCTTCTCGATCAGCACGCGATCGCCGATCGCGAGGCCGAGCTTGGCGACGATGTCCCAGTTGTGGACCGACGCGCGCGCGACGGTCGTGCCGGAGACCTCGACCGGATCGAACAGCGCGATCGGCGTGACCGCGCCGGTGCGCCCGACGTTGACCTCCATGCCGATCAGCTTGGTGGTGACCTGGCGCGCGGGGAACTTGTAGGCGATCGCCCAGCGCGGGAACTTCGCGGTGACGCCGAGCTCGACGCGCGACGCGAAGTCGTCGACCTTGATGACGAGGCCGTCGACCTCGTACGCGAGCGAGTCGCGCTGATCCTCCCAGCCCTGGACCGCCGCGAACAGCTCGTCCCACGACGCCGCGGACATGTTGTGGCCCGACGTCGGGACGCCGAGCTGCTTGATCCGGGCGAGCGACGCGATGTGGCCGCTCGCGACGCGCTCGCCATCGACGACCTCGTACAGGATCACGTGCATCGGGCGCTTCTTGAGCTCGCGCTGATCCTGCAGCTTGAT
>JAPLLF010000777.1 GCA_026387715.1 Pseudomonadota bacterium | reverse complement strand
ACCTGCTCAAGCTGTGGCGCTCGGTGAAGGCGAAGACGCCAACCCTGCTGCTTGCAGCCTGACGGACTCGTCCCACGTGGGACCGCATCCGGTCTCGCCTCGACATCGAGCCGAGGCCCAACGCCATACACACTCCTAGCTAGTCGCAGCTGACGCCGAGCGGCTGCTCGGGGACGTACGGCTGCACGAGCGACGCGCCGAACACGGTCGTCGCGAGATCCTTGTCCCGGATGGCCTGGGAGACGTGGGCCTGGACGAGCGTCCACCGGCAGGTGCTCGCGTCGGTCGCGCACGGGTTCACGGCGTGGAACGCCGCCTCCGCGCGCTCGGCCAGCGTCCGCCGGCGCGGCTCCGGGGCGTCGAGCGCCACGGTGGTCGGGGCGCGCTTGCGATGCTCGAACACGAACGTGCCGCGCACGCGCACGCGCCCACCACCCGGCACCTGCATCGTGAAGTTGCCGACCCAGTAGGCGATCGTCGACGACGCCGGATCGCGGCCGACGAGGCCGACCCGGCGGTCGTCGGAGATCAGCGCCGGGATCGAGGCGACGGCGCTGGGCCCCTCCCAGCTGTCGTTGACCACGGGCCCGATCATCGTGGCATCGTCCGCCACGATCCCACCCTGGCGCGCGACGTCGCTCGAGACCCCGCGGGACAGCTCGTCGACGAGATCGCGATCGGGCGCCGTCGCGCTCTTGAACGGCTTGCCGACGAGCCCCTCGGGATCGACGGCGGGCGGGTGCGCGAACGACAGGTGCTCGAACACCTGCACCCAGCGATCGCCGTCGTGCGCGTACAGCGCGGTCACCCGGATCGGGATCGTCGCGGTGCGACCGCAGGCGGGGATGCGCCAGGCGAGCTCGTCGGAGACGTACGCGGCGCTGCGATCTCGCGCGAGCTCGATCGACAGGCGCTTCGAGCGGATCTCGGCGCGCGCGTTCGGGCCGAGGAACAACGGCCAGCGGCTGGGGGCCCGCGCGAAGTCGTCGGCGCTGATCAGCACGTCACCCGGCCCGACGCCGATGCGCGCGGGCCCGATCTCGGCGGCGATGGTCGCGGTATCGACGTCCGGCGACTCGTCGCGTTGATACGCGAGCAGGATCTGATCGGCGAGCTCCGCCTTCATCGCCTGGACCGGATCGCCGTCGTAGGACGTCACCGGATCCGCGAGCTGGATGCGCTCCTTGGGCGGGCGCTTCGGACACGCCGCCAGGAACGCGAGCAGGACGACGGCCCGCCTCACGCGAGATCCTCGGGCAGATCGACGTCGCGGACGACGCCGGGATCGTCGACGGCGAGATCGATCGTGTCCTCGCTGCGCAGCACGTCGCGCGCGCCACCCGGGGCGTGCGTGCAGGCGACCAGCGCCGGAAAGCGGCCTCGCCCGACGAGCGGCGGGTGCCCGCCACGCCCACCGAAGGTCGGACGCACGACCCGATGGACGTGGCCGGCGCCGTCGAACATCGCGAGCAGCGCCTGGAGCGTCGTCGCGCGGGAACGGGCCACCGACGACGACGACCGAGGTCGCCGCGCCGATCGCGCGCAGCGTGTCGACGATGTTGGCGAGATACGTGCGGCCGTCGACCTCGAGCAGGGCCTTGGCCACCCCGCCGAGCCGGCTGCCCGCGCCGGCCGCGAGGATCACCGCGGCGTGCCTCATGACCGCCGCCGGGCGATCAGCTCGCCGGCGATCGCGACCGCGATCTCGATCGGCGTCTCGGCGCCGAGGTCGAGCCCGATCGGCGCTCGCAGCCGCGCCCACCGCGCCGCCCCGGCCTCGCCGGTGATCAGCCCCTTGGCCTCGAGCCGCTTGTGGAAGCGCCCGACCTTGCCGCGGCTCCCGATCATCCCGAGGTAGCCGAGCTCGTCGTGCGGGATCAGCGCCTCGAGCAGCTGCTGATCGATCGCGTGATCGCGGGTGATCACGAGGACGCAGTCGTCGGGCGTGAAGCCGCCGAGCTCGCGCTCGACCTCGGCGACGTCGAACGACTCGATCACGCGATCCGCCCACGTCGGGACGTCGTGCGCCGCGCCGAGAGCGCCCGTGTCGTTGTCGTCGCAGGCCACGACGTGAAAGCCGAGCTGCGCGAGCAGCGGGCCCAGGGCGCGGGCGACGTGGCCGAGGCCGAACACGATCGCGCGCTCGCTCGCGCCGAGCCGCTCGACGAGCCGCGCGTCGACGACCGCGGGGTGGTGGGCGCGCGGATCGTCGGCGCGCG
>JAPLLF010000544.1 GCA_026387715.1 Pseudomonadota bacterium | reverse complement strand
GCGACGCGCTCGTCGAGATGCGCACGCCGAAGGTCGGCCAGCCGCGCGCCGAGAGCTACGAGGGCGAGGGCTACGCGATCGTGAAGCACGCGACGACCGACGGCGTGAAGCACGCGCTCCGCGCCATGATCGAGAACGTCCAGATCCGCTACGGCTGCGCGCGCGGTCGCCAGTACGCGTCGAGCGCGCCCACGATCGCGTCGCGACGCGCCGGCGCGCTGTGCGGTGCGCGCACCTGGAGGACGCCGGCGATCGCCGCGCACTCCGCCGGGGTGAAGTCGGCGAACCGCTCGTCGACGGGCGCCATCAGGTGCGCCAGCGGATCGGCGTCGAGGGGGACGTCGCCGATCAGGCACAGCAGGTAGGCCGGCAGGAAGTACCGGAAGGCGTCGTCGGTGAACACGCTCGGCGCCGCCGGCTCGAGATCGAGCAGCGCCGGATGCAACGACGCCCAGCGCTGGTCGTGGAACAGCAGCGCGACGTCGCGTGCCTGATCGGAGGCCGCCTCGGTGATCATCAGCGGCGCGGGCGTGTCGGCGAACGCCGCCTCGATCTGGCGGGCGAGCTGCTCGATCGCCGGCACCGCGATCGGCGGCCGGCGGTACGTCGCGAGCTGTTCGAAGAACGCCGTCGCGCGCGCGCGGTCGACGCCGAACCGCGTCCACACCCAGCGGAGCCCGACGATCGCGAGGTAGCGGTCGCGGAGCTCGCCGTCGCCGTCGGCGACCCACTCGAGGAACGCGACGATCGCGCGGTGCTGGTCGTCGGGGAGCGCGGCGTGCGTCTGCTCGACGCGCGACTGCGCGTGGCAGAACATCGAGCTCGCCTCGGCACACAGCTCGAACAGGATCGCGCCCCGCTCGGCCTCCGCGTCGATCGCCGCCAGGATCATGCGACGAAGCTTGCGGGCGTACGTCACGGCCACAGCCGGCGCCCCACTCGTGCGTGCGAGCGCCGCGCTGAAGCCATCCTCGACGGCCGCCCGCACTTCGATGATCGACCGTGGCACGCAGCCATCTTACGCCAGCGCGCCCATCGGTCGGGGTAGGGTCGGCCCCATGACGATGGACAAGTTGTTCCTCGCGTTCCACGTGGTCCGCGCCCTGATGTGGGTCGGCAGCCTGTTCGCGCTGATGGCGTTCCTCTCGGCGGTCGCGGGCGAGCCGGACCCGGCGGCGCGCGGCCGGCTGCTCAAGCACCTGCGCGAGGCCGCGATCGTCCCCGACGTCGGCGGGACCATCGCGATCGTGTTCGGCGCGCACTGGCTGTTCCGCTACAAGCTCTACGAGACGACGTACATGCAGCTCAAGCTCGTGCTCGTCGTCGGGTTGCTGGCCCTCCACGTGATCCTCAAGCGCAAGGCGGGTCAGGCGAAGCGAGGCCAGGACTTCGTGCCCCCGGCGCTCCTGCTCAAGCCCGCGTTGACCGCGATCGCGCTCGGCATCGTGATCTTCGTGATCACGAAGGTCCCTGTCTAGATCGCCGCGGGCGGCACGAGCTGCCGGAGCTGCCAGGCCTGGATCTGAACGACGCGCTGGATCTTCTGCCGGTTGTTGGCGAGCACGCGCGACAGCATCACGGCCATCCCGAGCATCACGGCGGTGTACAGCGTGAGGCCGATCAGCGTGAGCGTCGGATCGAGGTATTCGGCGTCGGCGACGAGCACGACGTGGTTGCCGACGACGGAGGTCGTGCCGCCGAGCACGCCGACCCGCTCGAGCAACCACGGCCCGAGCACCGCGACGACGAGGCCCGTCGCCAGCGCCCAGGCCGGCGCGGTGCGCGGATGCATCGCCAGCATCATCCCGGTGACCACGCCGAGGCAGGGCGCGACCAGGAACGGCGACAGGATCCGCGAGAACATCGCGATCACCGCGAAGTTCAAGACGATCGAGCTGGTGATGACCCACCGTGCCGGACGCCTCGCCATCAGGTTCGCGGCGAGCATCGACATCCCGACGAGCGCGGGCCCGACGACGAGGTACCAGGTGGTCCGGAAGCCGCACGCGTAGAGGATCGGGAAGAACGCGAGGTACGCGACGGTCGCGCGCGCGGCGAGCGCGGCCTGCCCGGTCATCGCGTGACGCTCGATCGCATCGATCTCGCGCTCGACCTCGACCGGCACCTCGCTCGGCGGCTCGAGCATCAGCCGGCCGACGAGCTCCGCGGGCTCGCGCGCGTGCGGATCGAGCGCGAGCGCGCGGGCGGCCGCGCGGATCGCGACCCGTCGATCCTCCGGACCGTCGCCGCGCGCGAGCGCCGCACGGGCCGCCACCAGCTCGACGCGGGAGAGCTCCTTGCGGAGCGCCAGATCGCGATCGCCGTCGAGGAACTGCTGGACGGCGTCACCGAGCGAGCGCGCCGTCGCGTAGCGATCCGCCGGCGCGGTCATCGTCGCGGTCAGGCAGATCGCGTCGAGCTCCGGTGGCAGGTCGAGCTCGGCCGCGCGCACCGACGGCCGCGCGTCCCCGAGCCCAGCCAGCGCCGACGTCAGCCCGTGCGAGCCCCGCGGGTGGAGCGGCACGCGCGCGAGGATCTCGAACAAGATGCAGCCGAGCGCGTAGACATCGGCGCGGCCGTCGAGGGCAGCGCGCCCCTCGATCTGCTCCGGCGACATGTAGCCCGGCGTGCCGAGCACCGCGCCCACCAGCGTCGCGCCGAGCTCGAGCGAGTCGACGTCGGCGAAGCTCACGGCCGAGGTGCCCTCGTCCATGACCCGTGCGATCCCCCAGTCGAGCACGTAGACCTCGCCGAAGTCTCCGAGCACGATGTTCGCGGGCTTGAGGTCGCGGTGGACGATGCCACGCGTGTGGGCGAACTCGACGGCGAGGCAGACCTCGGCGAACGCGCGCAGCAGGCGTTGGCGCGAGAACCGGCGGTCGGTCTCGGCGTTGTGGGCGGCGAGCGCGCCGAGCACGGTCTCGAGCGTGACCCCGGTGAGCTGCTTCATCACGAAGTACGGACGACCGTGATCGTCGTGCCGGAGCTCGTGGACGGGCACCACCGCGGGATGATCGAGGCGTCCCTGGACGCGCGCCTCGCGGAGGAACCGGGCGACCGCCTCGGGTGACGGATCGGCCGCGCGCATCCGCTTGATCGCGACCGAGCGACCGAGCTGCTCGTCGCGCGCCGACACCACCTCACCCATGCCGCCACGGCCGAGCACCTCGCCGAGCTTGTAGCGGTCGAGCACTCCCTCGCGCAGCCCCGCGTCCGCGTCGGGCTCCGGGATCGTCGACGCCCCGCTCGCCGTGCCATGGGTCACATCCCCGCTGGCCTGGAGGGTGTTGTCGGTCGCGTGGTCGCCGTCTCGCTTCATGCCGCGATCGTAATGGATCGGGGCACGGCGCGATGTGCAAGGTCCCCACTCCCGTGCCGCCCGATCCTTGCACACCAACCCTCGTCGACACCCGCGCACGCCCTCGGCCCGCCCTTGGTTTCTCCTCGACGATCGCGCATCCCGCGGTGGCCGCTCGCCCATGGAATGAGGTTCGCAGTAGGAGCACCCGGTGCGGGGTTGTTACCCCACTCGCCTCCGGCGCGTTCGCCGGTGCTTCTCTGGAGACCTCATGAACCTTGCTTGCGTCGCCCTGACCGGCCTCGCGGTCCTCGTCCCCCACGTCGCCTCGGCCGAGGGCCCTCCACCGCCCACGATCCACGAGCGCGCGTTGTCCGACATCACCGGCAGCTACCAGCTCCAGCTCGCGATGACGAGCGCCGGTCCCATCCTGTTCAAGGACACGCCGGACCGCATGCTCGAGAAGACGTCCGCCTTCGAGTACGGCGGTCGGCTGGCGTTCCTGCTCGGTAACGAGCGGCTCGACGCCCACCGGTTCGGGCTCGGCATCGCCTACGATCTGGCCGCGCGCAGCGACTCGCGCAAGCTGGCGCTGATCACCCCGCAGCTGATCTACGAGACCGGCCACCCGCTCATCCTCCAGCTCGCGGTCGGCGCCGCGATCGGCAACGGCAC
>JAPLLF010001039.1 GCA_026387715.1 Pseudomonadota bacterium | reverse complement strand
GGCGGCCAAGGCGCGGCTCGCGGCGGCGGGCGAGGGCGAGAAGGCCGCGCGCACGTGGCTCGCGGCGGTGCTGCAGAGCGAGGCGATCGGCGTCGCCGAGCCCAAGGAGATCGCGGACGCGTACATCGCGTGGTTCCAGATGCGCGCGAAGTTCGCGACGTCGGTGTTCCAGTGGAACGTCGCCGTCGTGCGGCTCGAGCGGGCGGTCGGCGCGTACCACGCGCCGCGCTAGGGCTTCGACGTAGACGGAAACGAAAACGACCTGCCGTTTACGTTTACGACGTTTGCGTTTGCGAACGATCCTCTCACGCGCCGTAGTGCTTGGTGATCCACTCGCGGTACGCGCCGGTCTTCACCCGCGCGATCCACGTCGGGTTCGCGAGGTACCAGTCGATCGTCGCGCGCAGCCCGGTCTCGAAGTCGTACTTCGGGCGCCAGCCCAGCTGGTCGGCGATCTTGTCGCCGGCGATCGCGTAGCGCAGGTCGTGGCCGGGGCGATCGGTGACGAACGTGATGAGCCCGCGATACTTCGACGCCGGCTCGCCCCGCGCGGCCGCGAACTGATCGCACAGGCAATGGACGAGGTCGAGGTTGGCCCACTCGTTGCCACCGCCGACGTCGTAGACCTCGCCGCTCGCGCCCCGCTGGAGGATCTCCCACACCGCGTCGGCGTGATCGTCGACGTGCAGCCAGTCGCGCACGTTCTTGCCGTCGCCGTACACCGGCAGCGGCTTGCCCTCGATGCAGTTCGCGATCATCAGCGGGATCAGCTTCTCCGGAAACTGATACGGCCCGTAGTTGTTCGACGCGTGCGACGTCGTGACCGACAGCTTGTACGTGCGCGCCCACGCCCGCACCAGGTGGTCGCTCGCCGCCTTGCTCGCGGCGTACGGCGAGTTGGGCTGGTACGGCGTCGCCTCGGTGAACACGCCCTCGCCGAGCGGCAACGAGCCGTAGACCTCGTCGGTCGAGATGTGATGGAAGTGCACGCTCGGGCGCGCGCGCACGACGTCGAGCAGGCGCATCGTGCCGAGCACGTTGGTCTGGATGAACTCCGCGGGGCCGTGGATCGAGCGATCGACGTGGCTCTCGGCCGCGAAGTGCACGATCGTGTCGATCCGGTGCTCGTCGACGAGCCGCTCGATGAGCGCGCCGTCGGCGATGTCGCCGCGCACGAACACGTGCCGCGCGGGGTCGACGTCGGCGAGGTTGTCCAGGTTACCCGCGTACGTGAGCACGTCGAGGTCCACGATCTTCATGGCCGGCTGCGCGGCGAGCACGCGGCGGATGAACGCCGAGCCGATGAAGCCGGCGCCGCCGGTGACGAGGAGGTTGGCGAGGGGACGGATCACGGCGTGGCCTCCAGCAGGTCGAAGTACGACGCGAGGGCCTCGCGCCAGGGTCGTGGCACGAGGCCGAGCGCGCGCTCGAGCTTGGTCGTCGCGAGCACCGAGTAGCGCGGGCGTCGCGCGGGCGTCGGGTAGTCGGCGGTCGCGATGCTCGTCAGCGTGGCGTCGGCCTTGCGTCCGCGCGCGCGCGCCTCGGCGTGGGCCGCCGCGGCGAGGCCGTACCACGTGGTCTCGCCCGCGTTGGCGAAGTGGTAGACGCCCGCCGGTGGGCGGCGCAGGCAGAGCTCGACGAGCGCCGCGGCGAGATCGGGGGCGAACGTCGGTCGCCCGGTCTGATCGCCGACGACCTTGACCTCCGGACGCTCGGCGAACAGCCGCAGCATCGTCGCGACGAAGTTCGCGCCGTCGCCGAACAGCCACGAGGTCCGCACGACGTAGCCGTC
>JAPLLF010001143.1 GCA_026387715.1 Pseudomonadota bacterium | reverse complement strand
GGCCGCCGCCACGACCGGCGCGCGGCGACCACCGCGGCCGCCGCCGCGATCGCGAGGGCGAGCCACGCCGCGCGATGGAGCCAGCGCCGGCGGACGACGCTGGCGAGCTCGTCCTCGAGCACCGTCCGCATGATCGGATCGACGACGTCGGCGATCGCCGCGCGCGCCCGCGCGTGATCGTGCCGCACCAGCGTGCGCGCGAGATCCGTGCGCGTGCGCTCGCGATCGAGCGGCGTCTCGGCGATCTGGGTGGCGTCGACGAGCCACGGGATCGCGCGCGCAAGCTGGCCCTCGGCCTCCCAGCCCCGCGCGAGCGTCAGCCGCGCCGCGATTCCCCGGGGATAGTTCGGATGTGCGCGCACGAGCGCCTCGAGCGCCTCGAGCGCGCGCGTCGGATCGCCGGTCGCGAGCGAGGCCACGAGCCGATCGTGCTCGGCCACGACGACCTCCCATCCAGCCGTCGGAGCGAGCCGCGCGAGCGCCGCGCGCGCCCGCTCGACGAGGCGCGGATCCTCGCCGAGCGCGATCACGCACGCGAGGTCGCGCCGCGCCCGCGCGAGATCGCCGGCGCGCTCCGCCAGCCGCGCGGCCTCGGCGCACGCATCGTCGGTCCACCGCGTCACCGGCCGCCGCGCCCCGAGGGCCTCGAGCGCGGTGATCCCCGCGTCGACGGTGAGCTCGCCCCGCGCGATCCCTGCGTCGATCGCGGCGAACTCGCGCGCGTCGTCCGCGCGCGCGGACCCGGTGGTGAGCGCGACGAGCACGACGAGCGCGACGACGAGCGCGCGGATCACTTCGACTTCGTGAAGCCGGCCGGGATCGTCGAGCCGTCGGGACGAAACGCGTCGAGCGTCAGCTGATTCGCGCGCACGTGCAGCACCGACGCCCCGTAGGTCTTCTCCGCGTACTGCGTGAAGAACTGCGACGCGTTGTCGTAGAGCTCGGCGCCTGCCCCACCCTGCACCAGGTACACGGTGCCCTTGTCGACGCTGGATTGCGTACTCTGCCCGACCATCGGCTTGCTCAGCTCGAAGTCGTGGTCGTGGCCGTTGAGCACGAGATCGACCTTGTATTGATCGTAGAGCGGCTGCCACGCCTGCTGCAGGGTGAGGTTCGAGCCGTGCGCGGTCGCCGACGACCACACCGGCTGGTGGTGCATCGCGAGCTTCCACGTCGCGGCCTTGCTCGCCTCGAGATCCGCGCGCAGGAACGCGACCGTCTTGCCCGTCAGGTCAGCGACCTCGGCCGGCGTGTCGTTGAGCACGGTGAGGTGCACGTGACCGTAGTCGACCCCGAAATTCTCCTGGTCACCCGGCTGCGCGAACTGCGAGAAGAAGTTCACCGCGTTGACCTCGTGGTTGCCGTGCGCGAACACGACCGGCACCGTCGCGAACAGCGGCTCGGCGCGGCCGAGGAACGCCTCCCACTCGTACTGCGTGATCCCGATCGTCACCGCGTCCCCCGTGAACACCACGAGGTCAGGATCGTAGGTCTTGACCCGCGTGGTGAGCTGCTCCCAGATGTCGTAGCCGTTGCGGCAGTCGCCGAGCGAGCCGATGACGACCTCGGTATCGGGGTGCGCGACGATGTCAGGTGCGGTGCGAAACGAGTAGACCGGCGAGAACGATGAGGCGCCCGACACCGGATCGTGCGCCCCGACCTGGTAGCTGTAGGTCGTACCCGGCTCGAGCCCGCACATGTGCGCCTGGTGCATGCGCGGCGACTCGCCCCCCGTCGACTCGTACGCGAACTGGATCCCGGGCGCCGTCTCCGTGAGCTCCTCCGCCGTGAGGTTCGCACCCTTGGCGTAGCGGACGAGCCCCGCGCGGGTCACCTCGTCGGCGGTGCGCCACTGCGCGACCATCGATGTCTTCGGATCGCCGACGAAGCCGAGGTGGACGAGCCGTGGCGTGGCGTCGTCTCCGAACGCGTCGACGGCCAGCGTCGGCGCCTCCGCGCCGAGCCGAGTGGTGATCGAGTAGCCACAGTTCGCGATCGCGATCGTGCCCCCATCCTGGGCACCACTCCCAATCTCGATCGGGTTGCCCTTCACGCAGCCAACGAAGGCGAGCATCGAAACGGTCGCAACTTGAAGAACGCGCATGGGTTACTCCAGACGATACGTGAGTTGGAGGACGGCCTGGTCGTTGTCGTAGGTAGCATCACCTCCGGTCACCGTCTTGTCCTCCTTCTCGTCAAAGTGATTGAACGCGAGCTGCAGCTTGAGCGCGTGTTGCTTGAGGTAGTAGGACACCACGGCCGTCGTCTCGGTCACCGACTGGTTGGGATCTCCCGGTGCCGGGATCGGGAACTTATCGTTGCGGTCGATCTCCTCGACGCGCATCGCGACCTCGACGCGGCCACGTCGGAACGGCGCCAGCTTGAACGGCAGCGCGTACGCCAACTGGGCCGACCAGCCGTTCGCCTGGAACTCCGGGGTCAGCGACGCGGCATCTGAGCCCTCGAACGTGTGCTTGACCGCGAGGTACTCCACGGAGCCCGACAGGCCTTGCCACTGCCCCGACAGGTCGACCCCGCGGTAGCCAAGGATCTCGCGGGTATCGCCCTTGCTCAGCTTGTTGTAGCCAACCGAGAAGCCGAGCGTGAGGAACGTCCCGCCGAACACAGAATCGACGAGCGGGTCGGCCTTGCCGATCGGCGTGAGCTCGACGCGGGCCGCGTGGAGGAACGACTCGTTGATGTTCTGGACCTGATTCTTGCCTTCACCGTTGAAGCTACCCGCGATGATCTTCACGTGCGGGACCTTCGGCGGCTCGAACGTGAGCCGCGCCCCGAAGTCGCGATCGGCGGCGATCGACGCGAGCTGCGCCTTGTCCACGAACGACGTGTTCGAGTCGTTGTACAGCTGCTGGCGAGAGATCGGCGTCCTCATCTGGCCGACGTCGAGGGAGACCTTGCCAGCGTTGGGTAGCTTGCGGGCGATCGTCGCGAACGCGTCGAGCAGGACGAACGTCGGCTGGAGCTCGATCTCGTACTTGGAGGAGATATCGAGGTGGCCGACGACCGTCGAAGCCAACACCTGCAGGCGCGCGCGGGCGAACCGAAACCCGTCCTCGTCACTGGCCTGCGGGGAGTTCTGCCGCATCCGGAACTGCGACTGGATGTAGCCCCCGACCTTGACCGAGTATGGCGTGTAGTCCTGGAGTGCCTCGAGCTCCTGCTCCGACGGCGCCGGCGGCGTGGTCGGCGGCGGTGGTTGCATCACCGGCGTCGGCAGCACCGGCGCCTCGACCGGCGGCGGCGCCACGACCGGCGGCTCCGCCGGAACCTGTGGGACACCCCCGGTGGGCGGCCTCGGCGGCGTCGGTTGCGCGGACGCGAGGGCGGGACACAGCAGGAGTGACGCGAGGAAGGCTTTGTGGAGGGTCACGACGGCGCTATCCAAGCAGGTCGGCCCCGAGAGTTCCACATCTCACCATGACTTCTCGGCCTCGTATTGATGATGGCACGGTTACGAGCCCGTCCCGCCGAACACCTGCCGCGCACGCGCGGCGAGGCCCCACGCGACGGAGATCAGCTCGTCGCCCCCGATGACGCGATCGGCGCCGAACCGCTTGCCCAGCCGGTCACGCACCACCGGTACCAGCGAGCTCCCGCCGGTCGCGAACACGCGATCGACCTCGCCGGGATCGACGTTCGCGCGCGCCAGCACGTCGTCGAGGACGACGTCGATCGCGTCGAGATCGGGCTCGAGCCAGGTCTCGAAGTCGGCGCGGGTGAGGCCGAGATCGAGATCGATCGTGTCGAGCACGACGCGATCCGCGTCCGACTTCGTCAGCCGCACCTTCGCGCCCTCGACGGCGCGGTGGAGCGGCATCCCGAGATCCTCGTCGATGACACGGATCAGCCGATCGATCGCCGCGGGGTCGAGCGCGCCCCGCACCACGCGCGCGAGCAGCTTCGTCGTCGCCTCCTCCTTGAGGAACGACAGGTAGTGCCAGCGTCGCAGCTTGCCGTAGATCCACGCCGGCACCAGCGCATCGGCGCCCATCTCGTCGCGGTACTTGCCGCCGCGCCCGAGGGCGGGCGCGACGACCGCGTCGATCACCCGCGCGTCGAACGCATCGCCGGACACGCCGATGCCGCCGTTGGCGAGGACCTGCGAGGCGTACGGCCCGACGCGGATCACCGAGAAGTCGGTCGTGCCACCGCCGTAGTCCGCGACGACGATCAGCTCCTCGCGATCGAGCCGCGAGGCGTAACGCGTCGCCGCACCCACCGGCTCGTACTCGAACACGACCTCCGTGAAGCCCGCCTTGCCCAGCGCGTCACGCATCCGCTCGAGCGCGCGCGCATCATCCTCGGCATCCTCGGCGCCCCAGTACCGCACCGGCCGACCGACGACGGCGCGCGATCCGAGATCGCGATCGGCCGCGGCGCGGACCTTGCGAAGGTAGGCCGCGATCATGTCGGGCAACGGCCAGCGGCGGTTGAAGATCGTCGTACTCTTGAACGTGGAGCTCGCGAGGTGCGACTTGATCGACTGCACGAGCCGACCCTCGCCGCCGGTCTCGAGGTAGCGGGACAGCGCCGAGGGCCCCGCCGAGATCTCTCCCCCGGGTTCGAAGAACAGCACCGAGCGCCAGGTCCCCGCGCCCGCGAGCGGCACGAGCTCGACCTTCCCGTTGTCACCCGCCTCCGCGATCGCGACCGCAGAGTTCGTGGTCCCGAAATCGATGCCGACGAAGGTCTCCATGCCCCCACCCTCGACGATCACGAGAGGGTTTACCACCCCCCTGGATCCCGCTATCCTGCGCCACCGGGCCGGGATGGTAGATGGAGCTCCTTCGACTGCCCCGACCACGACCGTCTTGACCGGCCGGGCCTACGGCCACCGCGCCACGCTCGAGATCGCCGGGGACGCGTTGACCTGGCGCGCCCGCCGCAACAAGGCCTTCGCGTCGACGGACACCGTCGCCGAGAACATCGCGACGACGGCCCACGACATCGACGGTGTCCGGTGGGTCGAACGCAGGTTCAGCCCGGGTGGGGCCGCGCACGCGCTGCTGTCGGTGATCTGGATGATCTCCGAGAGCCTGTCGTTCGGGATCGGCACGTTCGCGCTCGCCGCCGCGATGATCGCCTATCGCATCGCGCGCCCGCGGCGCTGGCTCGCGCTCGACGTGCGCGGGCGGTGGTTGATCCTGCGGGTCGACGGCTCCTCGGCTCCGCACGCGCGGACCCTGACCTCCCGGATCGAGCAGCGCCTGCTCACCGGCGAGACGCAGGACCGGCCGCTCGCGCTGCCCTGACGACGGGTCAGATCTGGATGCACAGCAGGCAGTGCTGGCCCGCCATCGCCACCGCATGTTGGATCGCGATCTCGAGGTGCTCGCGCGAGTCGAACCGGAGGCGCTCCGCGGGACGCAGCGCCGCGGCTACCTCCACGCAGCTCCCACCGTCGCCATCATCGAGGATGACGGCCTTGTGTCGCGGACAGCGTCGGAGGTAGCCGCCGTCGACGAGGAGATCGACCACCAGTTCGGTCAGCGCATGTTCGGCCATGCCGACGAGATAGCGCGTCGAGATGACAGGCTCGCCTCGCCCTGGTGAGCCGAGCGTGACCATGTGAATCGCTCACGGCCGAACCGGCAAGGACTTGCCGCTACCTCCCAGCATGCCCGCAAAGAAGTCGTTGCCCTTGTCGTCGACGACGATGAACGCCGGGAAGTCGACGACCTCGATCCGCCACACCGCCTCCATGCCGAGCTCGGGATACTCGAGGACGTCGATCTTCTTGATGCAGTCCTTCGCGAGCCGCGCCGCGGGCCCCCCGATCGAGCCGAGGTAGAACCCGCCGTGCGCCTTGCAGGCGTCGGTCACCAGCTGCGAGCGGTTGCCCTTGGCGAGCATGACCATGCTGCCGCCGAGCGACTGCAGCAGATCGACGTAGCTGTCCATGCGCCCCGCCGTCGTCGGACCGAACGAGCCGGACGCGTAGCCCACGGGCGTCTTCGCCGGCCCCGCGTAGTACACGCAGTGATCCTTGAGGTACTGCGGGATCCCCTCCCCACGCTCGATGCGCTCCTTGAACTTGGCGTGCGCGATGTCGCGCGCGACGATCATCGGACCGCTCAACGAGACCCGCGTCTTGGTCGGATAGCGCCCGAGCGTCGCCCGGATCTCGCTCATGGGCCGCGTGAGATCGACGTGGACGACCTCGCTCGACAGGTCACGCTCGTGGACCTCGGGGAGGTACTTCGCCGGATCGGTCTCGAGTTGCTCGAGGAACACGCCCTCCCGGGTGATCTTGCCGAGAGCCTGCCGGTCGGCCGAGCAGCTCACCGCGACGGCGACCGGGCAACTCGCTCCGTGGCGCGGCAAGCGGATGACGCGGGTGTCGTGGCAGAAGTACTTGCCGCCGAACTGCGCGCCGATGCCGGTCGCGCGCGAGATCTCGAGCGCCTTGGCCTCCCACTCGAGATCGCGGAACGCCCGCCCGCCCGCGCTCCCGCTCGTCGGCAGGCCGTCGAGGTAGCGCGCCGACGCGAGCTTGGCGACCTTGAGCGTCAGCTCCGCGCTGGTGCCGCCGATCACGATCGCGAGGTGGTACGGCGGGCACGCAGCGGTGCCGAGCGACCGGAGCTTGGCTTCGAGGAACGCGGTGAGCTTCTCGGGGTTGAGCAGCTCCTTGGTCTCCTGGAACAGCAGGCTCTTGTTCGCCGAGCCGCCACCCTTGGCCATGAACAGGAACTCGTAGGTGTCCCCGCCGGTCGCGTAGAGCTCGATCTGCGCGGGCAGGTTCGAGCCGGTGTCCTTCTCGTCGAACATGTCGAGCGGCGCGACCTGCGAGTAGCGAAGGTTCGAGGTCGCGTAGGTGTCGTAGATGCCGTGCGACAGGTGCTCCTCGTCGCGTCCGTCGGTGAGGACGTGCATGCCTCGCTTGCCCATCACGATCGCGGTGCCGGTGTCCTGGCACCCCGGGAGGATGCCACCGGCCGCGATGTTCGCGTTGCGGAGCAGCTCCATCGCGACGAAGTGATCGTTGGGCGACGCCTCTCGGTCGTCGACGATCTTGCGGAGCTGCGCCAGGTGGCCGGGACGCAGCAGGTGCGCGATGTCGCGCATCGCGGTCTTCGCGAGCAACGCCAGCGCGCGCCCGTCGACGTCGAGGAACGTCTTGCCACGCGCCTCGAACGTCTGGACGAAGTCGCCCGTCAGCTTCTTGTAGGGCGTGTCGTCGTGGTGGCCGGCGGCGAGGATCTCTTCGTAGGCGAACGGCATCGCCGGGAAGATACAGCCCCGACGATCCCGCGCTACAGCGGGCCGAGCGCATCGAGCTGCGAATTTGTCGCAGATCTCAGCCACACGAGGTAGCCGGCCATCGCATCGCGCTCGACGATCGTGAGCTCCTTGTCGAACCGCGGCATCTCGCTGTCCGCCCCCATGTGGATCGCCGACTTGGGATTGCCGATGTAGTGCGTGTAGTAGTCGCGGCTGCCGAGCCCCCCGAGGCCGGGTGCCGACGTGCCCGCCACGCCCTCGCCGAGCGCGTGACAGTCGGTGCACGCCTTCTCGAAGATCGCACGCCCGCGATCGCGCTTCGCGACGTCGACGTCGGGCGCACCCGACTCGGCGTAGAGCGCCTCGACGAGATCCGTCATCTCGCTCGCGGGGAGCTCGACCGGCTTCATGGCGTTGTCGGTCTTGGCGAGCTTGGTCTTGCCGTAGAACGTCGCGCCGTTCGGATCCTTGAGGAACGCCTCGAGCCACGCGCGACCACCGTGCCCCGGCGCGATGATCGGGCCCTTGCGCTTGTCGCTCGCGGCGTCGTGACAGTCGCGACACCGGGTCGCGTAGATCGTACGTGCGCGCCACATCGGCGGGGTCGCGTAGACGTCGAGCGGGCCGGTCGCGGGCACGCCGTAACGGCTCGCGAGGTCGCGGGCATGCGCCGCCTGCTTGTCGACGGCGGCCATCGCCTTGTTGCGGGCGTCGTTGTTGGCGTCGCGCGCGATCGACACGACGGTCAGCGCGGCGATCACGGCGAACAGGCCCGTGGCGGCGCCGACGTACGGCCACCGTCGGGCGCGACCCTCGGGGGTGCCGGAGCGATCGACGATCGGCAACGCCGCGAGGATCCCACCCACCACCGCGGGGGCCGCGAGCGCGGCGAGCTTCTCCGCGGATCCGGCGAGGTGGCGGAGCTCGAACAACCAGCGGATGAACCACAGCGGCCGCGCGTCGTAGGCCTGCGCGGGATCGGCCGGCGGACCGAGATCCACGCCGTGTTGCGAGACCACGAGGGTGAGGACCGCGGCCATCGCGATCGCCATCGCGACGAGATCGCGGAGCGGCTGGGCCGCGTCACGTGGCTCGCCGACCTTGCGTGCGAAGCGCACGTGCAGGACGGTGAGGATCGCGGCCAGCGCGGGCAACGCGACGACGTGCAGCATGTGAAAGCGTGTCACCGTCAGGTTGCCCTGATCGTTGCCGCCGAGGGCGAGCTCGCGCACGGTGTCACCGATGATCGGCGTGCCACCCGCGATGCCGACCTCGACTTTGTTCGCCCAGAAGCCGGCCTGATCCCACCGGAGCACGAAGCCGGTGATCGCGATCGCGATGATGATGCCGAGGAGCCCGAGCCCGACCCACCACGCCTGGTGCCGTGGCTTGCGATACGTGCCGGCGAGCACGACCTGCAGCAGATGCAGGCCGGAGATCACGATGATCACCGACGCGGCATGGAAGTGAATCCCACGCACCAACCAGCCCCAGGTCGCGCGATCCTGGACGTACGCGACCGAGGCCCACGCGTCCGTCGCCGACGGCGCGTAGAACGCCGACAGCGCGGTGCCGGTGATCGCCTCCACGACGAGGAGAAAGACCAGCGCCCAGCCGAGCGTGCGTAGGAACGCGTTGATCATCGGCTTCACGCGGGCCGCTTTTCTTCGGTATCGAGCGCGAAGCGCGCCCACGTGATGCGGAGCCGACCGTCGGCGGTGACGTCGTGCTCGAGGCTGTCGAGCCCGCGCTTGGCAACCGCGCCGGGCTGGGCGGCGCCCGCCAGCGCGAACTTCGAGTCGTGGCACGGACACGCGAACTGCTTGCCGTCGAAGTCGACGCCGCAGCCGAGGTGCGGACACACCGCCGAGAACACCTCGAACGACTTGTCCCCGGTCCGGCGAACCCAAGCGGCCCCGAGCACGACGTCGCGCGCGGACGTCCACGCGTCGGTCACCTCGGCGGCCACGATCGTCACCTTGATCGGGGTGTCGACGGGGAACCGCTCGACCGCGCCGACGTCGATCGGGTCGATCGGCGTCTTCACGGTCGTGCTGCCGGCGGCTTCGCCGAGGAGCCGGAGCGCCGGCGCGACGACGATCAGCCCCAGACCACCACCGACAGCGGAGGTCGCGAGCTTGAGGAACTTGCGGCGATCCGGTTTCGGTGGCGCCATCCAGTCAAGGTATCAGCCCATCGTGCGTTCTTCTCGCTCCTGATCCTCTTTGCACTTGATACAGAGTGTTGTCTCGGGACGGGCCTCGAGCCGCTTCTTGCCGATCGGCTCCTCGCAGATCTCGCAGACCCCGAAGGTGCCGTCGGTGATCTTCTTAAGCGCGAGGTCGAGCTTGGACAGCAGGCTCTTCTCGCGACCGCGAAGGCGGAACTCGAAGGACTGCAGATACTCGCTGGAGGCGAGGTCCATCTCGTCAGGCAGGTCGTTCGTGTCGAGCGACATGTTCTCCACGGAGAGCATCTCGCGGGCACGATCGAGCACGGCCTTACGCTTCTCTTCCAGGAGTTCCTGAAACTTCTTCAGCTCCTTCTTGTTGAGCTGTTTCGAACTGGGCGCGGTAGCGGTGCTCATGGGTTCTCCCCCTTCAATTCCGTCGACAACTCGCGAAAGAAAGCGCGAAAGGATAGTGATCGGCCCCTTCCATGGCAAGGCGCGATCTACACGATGTCGACCACACGCCTACTTGACACTTCGGTGTGTGCCGTCGAAACTATTTCGCGATGGCCGGATCGGATAAGCGCAAGCAGTCCCTCTATTTTCCCGAGGACATGCTGAAGGAAATCCAGGACGAGGCGACCCGTCAGGATCGTTCGTTGTCTTGGATTGTTCAGAAGGCCTGGAAGATCGCACGGAAGGAGATCATGAAGTATCCCTCCGTGAACGAGTTCCCGGGTGAAGAGGACGAAAAAGAGATCGCGTAGTTTCGCGTCGTGAGCTGGGCGTACGCCATCGCCGGCGACGGCAGCCCACTGTTCTACGAGTCGTGGGGACAACGGAGTCCGAGTCACGCACCGATCCTGCTTTGTGATGGCATCGGGTGTGACGGCTACGTGTGGCGATACCTGCGTCGTGATCTGGGGACCGAACGGTTCGGACTCCATCCGCACTATCGTGGCCATGGCCGCACGGCCGCGCCCCGTGATCCCACTCGGATCCGGATCGAGGACCTCGCCGATGATGTCGCGTCGGTTCTCGACGATGCCCTCGTGGAGGATGTGGTGCTCGTCGGCCACTCGATGGGTGTCCAGGTCGCGCTGGAGACCTACCGACGGCATCGCGCACGCGTGCGCGGGTTGGTGCTCGTCTGTGGGGCTCCCTCGCATCCGTTGAAGACGTTTCGGGGATCAGCACAGCTCGAGGAGCTGCTGCCGACGGTTCAGAAGTGGATCCACCGGGTTCCTGGTGTGGTCAACCGGCTGTCCCGGGCGGTGCTCCCGACCCGCCTCGCCTACGAGGTGGCGACCCGGCTCGAGATCCGCCGCGACCTCGTCGAGCCCGCGGACTTCATGCCCTACCTCGAAGGCATGGCCAGGATTGACACCCGACTGTTCGTCGGGATGTTGTCTGCGGCCGGTCAGCACTCTGCCGACGCGCTGCTACCCGAGATCACCGTTCCGGTGCTGGTGATCGGCGCCGAACGTGATGGCTTCACCCCACCGGAGCGGAGCCGTGCGATGGCGGAAGCGATCCCGGGTGCGGAGCTGCTGGAGATCGCCGACGCTTCCCATACCGCACCGATCGAGCATCCCGACATCGTCGGTGCGCGGGTCCTCCACTTCTTGCGTGACGTGGACGATGCAAAGGTGAAAAAACATGACGGATCTATCACCCAGTGAGACGCTAGTTTCTCACTGCTGGTGACTCCGGAACCCCCCTCGAAAGTTGCTGAGGAACCTGCGGGGTAGCGACTGAAACGGCGGATTTTTTTACCGGCCGTGCGTGGAATTCCGTCGCTTTTCTAGATGCGTTAAGGCAAGGTCACCGCCGATCGCAGCGACCCTTGTGGGGGGAAATCCAAGAGTTTCGTTGCGAGACCAGGACAAAAAAGCCATGGAAACCGACAAGTCAATGACACGCCCTATCCTCCGCCGGCCGGATGACGACAACGATGGGCTCGTTGCCCTTCCGCCCGTCCAGCTCGTGCGCTCGCGCCTCCGCACTTCGGTGAAAGAGTTCGCTGTCTCGCAGCCTGGCCGCCGTGCCGCTGCGCTCGCCGCCGTGTGGATCGCCGCTACGGGCTGCGAAGCCGACCTGCACCACTACGACCCCGAGGAGGCCCTGCGCACGTACCGCCTCGTCGAGTCGGAGCTCCGTGCGGAGCTGCGCATCTCGCTGGGTCGCGCGATCACCAACGAGCCGCACGCGGCCACGCGCAACACGATGATCAGCATGCTCGAGCACCTCGAGGAGCTCGAGGCGGCGGCTGTCGCCCCGCGCCCCGCTCGTCGTCGTCGTCGTCGCTAGCTCTCGGTTTCCACGTTGCACGAGGCCCGGAGCGTTCCGGGCCTTTCGCATTTTCGGCGCGCTCGACCACTGTCCGGGTTGGCCGCGGGCTGGACATCCACGTCCAGCAGGTGGACAGGATACGACCTAAGCACATGAAACCTAAGGGAAGATCGTGTGGCTTGGGCGTTGCTCGGGGGTGTGGTGATGTCAACCGCAGACCGACCAACCACACGATCGGCAGAGCCGACACTTCGATTGAACGACCAGCACGGTGCTGCACTCCGGGCAGCGCGGCACCACCACCACCACCGCGGGGTGCGACCCGGTGACGAGGACCTGGCCCTCGCGGCTGCCGTCCCGGTAGACGGTGATTCCCTTGCAACCAAGCTCGTACGCGAGCTCGTACGCAGCTTTGACCTCGAGCGGCGTGGCGTCGTTGCGCAGGTTGATGGTCTTGCTGACGGCCGCGTGGGTGTGGCGCTGGAAGACCGCCTGCATGCGGACGTGCATCGCGACGTCGATCTCGTGGGCGGTCGGAAACGCACGCTGGACGTCCGCGGGGACGGCCGGATTCCCCCGCACCCCACCGGTCTCGGCGACCGCGGCGAACAGCGCCTCGGACGCGAAGCCCCGCGCGGCGGCGACGCGCCGGAACGCGGGGTTGACCTCGGGGAGCTGGGCCCCGTCGAGCACGTGGCGTCGGTAGGCGAGCGCGTAGAGCGGCTCGATGCCGCTCGCGCACCCCGCGATGATGCTGATCGTCCCGGTCGGCGCGATCGTGGTCGTGGTCGTGTTGCGCAGGGGACGGTGCCCGGCCTGCTCCCACCTCGAGCCCATCCAGGCCGGGAAGGCGCCGCGCCGCTCGGCGAGCGCGACCGAGGCTGCCAGCGACTCGCGTTCGAGAAAATCGGCGACCTTGGCCGCGAGCGCCAGGCCGGCCTCGGAGTCGTACGCGATGCCGAGAGCGGCGAGCGTATCCGCCCAGCCCATCACGCCGAGCCCGACCTTGCGGGTCGCGCGGGTCGCACGCTCGATCTCGGGCAGCGGATACCGGTTCGCGTCGATCACGTCGTCGAGAAACCGCACGGCGTCGTGGATGACGGCTCGGAGACGATCCCAATCGAGACCATCGATCTCGACCTCGTGATCGACGCCGTGTTCGAGCCCCTCCTGGAGAACGACGAATCTCCCGAGATCAATGCTACCGAGGTTGCACGCTTCGAACGCGAGCAACGGGACTTCGCCGCATGGATTCGTGGCCTCGATCAGGCCGATGTGGTTCGCCGGGTGGAGCGCGTTGACCCGATCGATGAAGATCATGCCGGGGTCGCCACACGCCCAGGCCGCGTTGGCGATCGCGTCGAACACGCGCCGCGCGTCGAGCTCACCGACGACGCCCTCGCTGCGTGGATTGACGAGCTCGTAGATCGTGCCGGCGCGGACGGCGGCCATGAAGGCATCCGTCACGGCGATCGACAGGTTGAAGTTCCGCATCTTCGAGGGATCGAGCTTGAGCGCGATGAACTCGAGGATGTCCGGGTGGTCGACCCGCAACATCCCCATGTTCGCGCCGCGTCGCGTCCCACCCTGCTTGATGGCCTCGGTCGCGACGTCGAACACCTGCATCAGCGCCACGGGGCCCGACGCGTGCCCGCCAGTCGACGCGACCCGGTCGCCCGCGGGGCGCAACCGCGAGAACGAGAAGCCGGTGCCGCCGCCGGTCTTCTGGATCTCCGCGGCCCAGCCGACCGCGGAGAACACGCCGGTCGTGGAATCGTCGACGGGAACGACGAAGCAGGCCGCGAGCTGACCGAGCGGGCGGCCGGCGTTCATCAGCGTCGGGGAGTTCGGGAGGAACTCGAGATCGGCCATCATCCGCTCGAAGCGACGTCGGGTGGCGTCGACCTCGGCCGGCGGGTAGCCGAGCGTGACCTCGACGCCGCTGACATGCCGCGCGACGCGCGCGAACATGTCCGCGGGAGTCTCGACGACCACGCCGTGCTCGCGGGCGAGGTAGCGAGCCCGGAGGACCGCGAGCGCATTGTCGGTCAGCGTCGCCGCCACGGTCGAACCGTACGCTTGGCCACGCGAGGGCGCAACCGCACGCCACGCGCATGGTCCCTGCTGCTCGTCGTGCTGCTGGTGATGATGACGGTGCTCGCCGCGCTCGCGACGCACGCCCACGCCGACGTGGTCCGCGCGACCGACGCGGCCACCGCCCCCCAAGACGATCCCGACGATCCCGACGATCCCGGTGCGATCGATGCGATCGATGCCGCGTTCGTCGACGATGCGCTCGTGGATCCCGCGACGATCGATCCCACGATACTCGAGCTCGTGGAGCGCGATCCGCTCGACCCCAGCGTGGCGCTCGAGGATCGCCACGCACGGCCGTCGCGCTGGGGTCGCCTCGACCTCGAGCTCGCGTGGCGACACACGGAGCGCATGGCGGACATCCCCTCGACCCAACGGAACGAGCTCTGGTTGCTCGCGACGTGGAGCCACTGAGGTGCGGGTCGTCATGCTCGCGATGCTCGCGATCGCGGCCACCTCGACGATCGGCGAGGCCCGAGGTGGTCACGACGCTGCCGCCGATGACGACGGCGACGACGGCGACGACGACTGGTCACCGATCGCCCTGCCCGCGAACACCCCGACGCCAGCCTGCACGCCCTGCGCACCCGCGACGCCGACGA